>CALBMG010000001.1 GCA_937896185.1 uncultured Microbacteriaceae bacterium
AACAGCCAGACATTCAAACCCGAACCGCAATTGGCGACCGGCTGGAAAGAAATTTCGCCAACGCAGATGCGCTTCACCTTGCGCAGCGGCGTCAAATTCAGCGACGGCTCGGCCTTGACGGCCGACGATGTGGTGTTCTCCTTGGAGCGCGCACGTGCCAAGACCTCCAACTTCAACGTCTACACCCAGGGCTTCAGCAAGGTGGTCAAGGTCGATGCCAAGGCAAAGCAGGTCGAGTTCGCCAGCGGCGAGCGTGAACGACACGTCCTTCAGTGCAGTAATTTCAAGCGGCCCCCGTCCGTACACTTTCGACAGTTGCCGAACCTCGAGGATCACATCTTCGGTCATTGGTGCCGCACCTCCGCGCGTCGTTGTTGTGTGGTGAAGTATGCCCACAGTGCGAAACTGAGAACCAGCAGCAGGCCGATAATGATCTTCGCCGCTGCTCCCGTCGGATCCGGTAGCAACTGGAGCAGGATGAGTGGCGGCAACGGAACGGCTAGTAAGGCAACCGAAACAAATCCGGCCAGCCTTGCCGCGATTGCGACTTTAGTGGCACCGTGGGCGCGCCTGATGTGAAGCGCACTCTGATCCTTCTGCAGCGCACGCTCCGCCACCGATGTGAACGCGAAGAGGACCCCGCCGAGGAACGCCGCAAGGCCAACGGCGTACATTGCCGACATGGTTATGAGAGCGGCCATGCGAGCGGGTTGGGCCTCAGCCACATCGTGGGGGACGAGGAACAAGCCGTCTGACGCGCTCAATGTTACGTACTTGTTGATGTCGGTTGACGAGTTATCGAAAAATACTGCCCTGGATGCTGCTTCCTCGCGCTCGTATGCGTCGAGGAAAGTGAATGCAGTGGTCGGGAGCATGATAATAATGCGGTTGTCGAGTGGCACGGCCCCCATGTTCGCATCGAAAAAGGTGGAGGCTGGCGGCAACTTGTCACCTCCTGTGACAGTAATCGGCCCTATGTGAAGTTCTCGCGGAGACTCGACCGAAATGTCTGATCCACGCATCATGCAGGGCGCAGGTGAGCAGAACGGGATGGAAGGGATGATTTTGTGCACCGCATTGCCGAAAACGAGGATCACGGGAACTCCGTCAGCGAAATCGGGATTGTTTACGTGAACGTTGTTGACCACCGCCGTGTAACCACTCCCGTTATCAATTGCATCGGCAAGTGCGGCAAGAGTTGAGTCACCGATGTCGCTGACATCTTGTGTCTCGTAGTACGGAGTGAAGATTGTCGCCGAATTTTTTCGCATCTCGTAGCCGCCGCGCAACACAGAGAACTGTGTAAGGACATCGGAAAGGAGCAGCGCAAGCACTGTCGAAGCAATTGCGATGAGTAAGCCTAGCGATAGTGTGCTCGGCCAATACCGGAGGCCCAGACGGGCGCCTCCCAATATCTCACGCAGCATCTCTAGCCCCCTTGCGTGGGCGGAGCGTTGAAACCGAACCCAGGATGCTCACTACCATTGTGGCAATCGCCGCCCCTGCCCAGCTCACCATTAGAAAAGTCCATTGGGTTGCAGTGAGTGGGGTGCGCCCTGCCGAAGCGACGGTCAATGCCGCGAGGCACACCCCACCGGCGATGCCAAGAGTGAGCCACGGGAGCCTATGTACCAACTCGCGTACGGCAAGATTAAAAGTTTGAGCGCCGTGCTGTCGTCGAATTCTGCCCTCCGATTTCATCGATTCTGAGAGCAGAGCCCAATGCGCGGCCGTTGCGATAAGCCCGAATGCAAACAGCGTCAGAGTGACGCCAATGAGTGGATCGTGAAGCAGGAACTGGTCGAGTGGGAGTACGCGGGTGTCATGAACCCGCAAGCCAGCTGCGGAGAGGATGGCGATTAGCCCGTTCAGTTTCTCTTGGTCCTGGGTGTTCAGGACATACGTACCGGGGGGCAGCGCCATGTCGTCAGCAAGCATCTGCACGTACTGCAAGTCCCCCACTCCGCCGGGGGCAGGGATGACGCCCTGTACTGGGGCGGCGGCGGGTAAGAATGGTCCGCTTCCGGTGGATTCCCATAGTCGGTGACTGTATGTGCCAGTGAAAAGTAAAACATCTCCAGGATGAGCTGCCGACCCTGTCAGCCATGGCACCGCACCTGTCGGATCGGCCGCGATGAGGCGCGGGAGCCCGTCGCCTGCGGAACTGATCAAGAGTGCGAGTCCTGATGACTCGACATAGTCGCGAAGTTGTCGACCTGCTGAGTGTGCGTCGGACTCAGTCCCGCTTTCCTCTCCGCCGACCCCAAAAGTTATCGTCGAAGGCTCGCCGGGCATCTCGTAGGTTACTTCGGCGTGCGCGGTAGTCGTCCAGTCGAATGCGAACCCGACGAATGCTGCGAGAACACCTAGTAATCCGGAGCTGATAAAGATTCGCAGCCTCATCTGTTGACGCAGTCGCTATGACGGGACGGAGGCAATGTTGTTGTCACGCGAAAAGTAATCGATAAATTTCCACATTCGGTTTGTGAGTGCGGCGGTGAGTGCGATCTTGTACTTCATCATCATCCTCCAACTTCATTGTCGTGATGGCGCGTAGTACGCGTCAGCACGAGGCTACAACGGCTGCGGCGTGATTACAAGAGGTTTTATCACTCTAGATGGCGTCCGGGTTTCGGAGCGGACCAATTACAGAACACTCTGGTGAGCCCCACAACGCAACAGCGGGCCACACGTTTCCGTGTGACCCGCCGTAAAAATGTGGTTGTTAGTGACCGTGGCCAGGGAAGCGGGCGATGCCCTCTTCGACGATGGCTTCTGCCTCGGCGCGGCCCTGCCAGCCCTCGGTCTTGACCCACTTGCCGGGTTCGAGATCCTTGTAGTGCTCGAAGAAGTGCTGGATTTCCTTCTTTGTGTACTCGGGGATGTCGTCGATGTCCTCAATGTGGGCCCAGCGGGGGTCCTTCTCGGGAACGGCGATCACCTTGGCGTCGCTTCCGCCGTCATCGGTCATGTTGAACACGGCGACGGGGCGAACCTTGACGCCAACGCCGGGGAAGAGGGGGTAGTCCAGCAGCACGAGCACGTCTACGGGGTCGCCGTCGAGTCCCAGGGTGTTTTCGAAGTAGCCGTAGTCGGTGGGGTACACGAAGGTGGTGTACAGCACGCGGTCCAGGTACACCCGGCCGGTCTCGTGGTCGACTTCGTACTTGTTGCGGCTTCCCTTGGGGATTTCAATTACGGCGGCGTATCCGGCCATGTTCGCTCCTTCAGTGTGAACTGTTCTGGGGTAACCTTACCGCGTGAGCGACCCTAGCCAGCAGCGTGCGCCCCGCCTTTCGCCGGCGGTTGCGCGGGTGCGTGTGGCGGTCAGGCCCTTAATCGAATCGCGTGTTAGCGAGCGCCGCAGTGGCCCGGTGGTGGTGGCGTTTAGTGGTGGCGCCGATTCGTTCGCGCTGTTACGGGCGACGTGTTTCGAGGCGCACCGCCGTGATGTCGTGGTGGCTGCGGTGATCGTGGATCACGGGTTGCAGTCGGGCTCTGCCGAGGTGGCAGCGGCTGCGGCGTGGTGGGCTGAACAGGCCGGCTGCGATGTAGTCCGTGTGGTTCCCGTCACGGTGGGGAACATCGGTGGCATGGAGGCAGCGGCGCGGGACGCCCGGTATGAGGCGCTCGCCGAGGTGGCATCCGAATTGGGGTCCGACACGGTGTTGATCGGTCACACTGCCGATGATCAGGCCGAGACGGTGTTGTTGGGTTTGACTCGAGGTTCGGGTCCGGCCAGTTTGCGGGGGATGCCCGATCGCGACGGTGTGTTTGTGCGCCCACTGCTGTCGGTGACTCGCGCAACGACCCGAGCCGCCTGCGAGGCCGAGGGCCTGAAGTGGTGGGATGACCCCCACAACGTGGACCAATCATTTGTGCGGGTTCGGATTCGTGAGAAGGTTCTGCCGCAGCTGGAGGAGGACCTGGGCCCCGGAATTTCCGCTGCTCTTGTGCGCACGGCACACCTCTTGCGCGACGATGATGACGCGCTCAACCACATGGCTCACGCAGAATTCGAGGCACACTGCACGACAGAGCCTGCGGGAGTTTCGGTGCCCACTTCCGCGTTAAAACGCCAGTTTCCTGCCATCCGCACCCGGGTTCTGCGATTGGCCGCGAGCGCCGCCGGCCTGGGCGCGCTCAGTTCCACCCACACGGCGGCCATCGATGCGCTGGTCACCGACTGGCACGGGCAGAAGGCCATCGATGTTCCGGGCGGTAATGTGGAACGACACGAGGGACGACTCGTGTTCACCGCAACATAAGAGGGCCCATGCGTTACGACGACATCCGTGAAGACCTGGACGAACTGATCGTCAGCGAGGAACAGATCCTTGCCCGTCTGGACGAACTGGCGCGTGAGGTCGAACGCGACTATGAGGGCAGCACGCCTCTGATTCTGGGTGTTTTGAAGGGCGCGGTCATGGTCGTGTCGGACTTTGTGCGTGCACTGCGAATTCACGCTGACATGGACTGGATGGCGGTTTCGTCGTACGGCACCGGCACGGTGTCGAGCGGTGTGGTGAAGATCCTCAAGGATTTGGACACTGATGTCACGGGCCGCGATGTGCTGATTGTCGAAGAC
>CALBMG010000002.1 GCA_937896185.1 uncultured Microbacteriaceae bacterium
GTGGACTGGTTTTGGACGCCATCATCACCCGGGCGTTCACCATCACGATCTTCCAGATCTCGCGTCGCAACAAAATTGGTGCTCACAACGTCATCAGCGAAGTTGAAGGCGCCAGTGAGGTCGTGCTCTCGGCCCGCCAGATTCGTGTCCGTGAAGCTCGCGCCGCCAAGCTTGCTGCCGCAGCAGCTGCCGCCGAAAAGAAGGCCGCCAAGAAGGCTGCCGCGAAGAAGGGTCAGAAGTAATGATTGATTGGAATGCTTTCCTGCTTGTCGCCCTCGCCTCGGTGGTGTTTGGTGTCGTCATCACACTGAGCTTTGCCTTGGGTGTGCGCTTCTTCACCAACGCACAGAACGTCATGGGTAAGGCCAAGAAGGGTGACCAGGCCGCCGTGATCTTTGAGTTCTGGAACCGCATCGGCGCCTACTTCATGTTCGCGGTGTTTGGCACCGCAATCCTGTACGGCATCTATCTGATTGTTCCGTCGTTCCACAAGTAGTCGTTACCAAACACGTCAGCCGCGACCCACACTGGGTCGCGGCTGACGTGTTCGTCGTTAGAACGGGTAACGCAGCAGCAGGTAGGGCAACGAAACGGCGAGGCTGACCAGCGTCACGGGGATTCCGTACTTTGCGAACTCCCAGAACTTGATGTCGACTCCGGCCTTTCCTGCAAGCGCGACGGCGACGATGTTGGCGCTCGCACCGACCAGCGTCAGATTCCCACCGAAGTCGGCACCGACGGCCAGCGCCCACCACAGGAAGTTGTTGTGGGGTTCGAGCGGCAGCGATGCCGAGAGGTCGGCGATAACCGGGGTCATGCTGGCCACATAGGGAATGTTGTCGACAATTCCGGACAGGACTCCCGATGCACCGAGCACGATGCTTCCCACTACTCGAGGGTCGTCGCCGAGTACGCCCTTGAGGTAATCCGCGAACATTTCGAGCGCGCCTACGTTGACGAGCGCCCCGACCATGATGAACAGCCCTGCGAAGAAGATCAGGGTCCCCCACTCGACGTCTTTGGTAAAGACGGGTGCGGATACCTTGCCGATAAGGATCAGCACGCCGGAGCCAATGAGTGCGACCAGCGCGGGGTCCACGGGGATGAGGTCGGGAAGCAGGAAGACGATGATGACGCCCGACAGCACGACGATGCTCTTGACCATGAGCGATACATCGGTGATGTGGCTTCGTGCGTCATCGTTGAGCGCGGCGGCGCGGTCTTCTGGGTTGTTGCGCAACTTGGTACGGAACAGTACGAGCATCAGCAGCACGGTGGCGACGTGCGCAATCAGAGCAATGGGTCCCATGTGTGTGGCGAATTCGACGAAGTCGATTCCCGCCTTGCTGCCGATGATGATGTTGGGCGGGTCTCCCACGAGGGTTCCGGCGCCACCGATATTGCTGGCAAACACTTCACCCAGGATGAACGGGACGGGGGAAACCTTGAGCTTGCGGGCAGTCACCAGTGTCATCGGAATCACCAACATGATGGTGGTGACATTGTTGAGCATCGTGCTGAGGAGGGCAACGAGAGTGACGATATAAATAAAGGTGGTCTTGGGGTTGCCTTTGGCCAGTTGAATCGCTTTAACAGCCAGGTACTCGAATACGCCGGTCGTTTGAATAACACTGACGATGAGCATCATTCCCAGCAGCAGGAAGATGACACCCCAGTCGATGCCGGTTTCGTGTTCGTAAAAGATGTTGTGCGCATTAGTCGCGCCGATAACAACCATCAGTGCGGCGCCGCCGACTGCGACGGCAATGCGATCGACTTTTTCCGATGCAATCAGGGCATAGGCGATGACGAAAACGGCGACGGAGGCAACAACTAACATGCCTCAAGTCTAGGGGCGGGCCCAAAATTGGCGGGAAAATGCGGGACTCAGGGCCTGCCCTAAGGCGGATACCCGGGGCAGTGCGCACGGTCTGTGGGCCCTCGCAAGTACTGCACTTTTGCGCACAATCTGCGCAGGTTTCGGGCGGGATTAAACCGTTATGCAATCGTTTCCATAATTTTTGCTTTTCCCTTGCGCCCGTCGTTTAGATTGTTACTGCGCCTCACAACGTGGTGGTCGCATACATTCTCGAAAGGACTACATATGAACAAGGCAACTCGCCTTTTCGTTGCAGGAGCTACCGCTGCTGCTGCTGGTCTCGCATTGACCGGTTGTGCACCTGCTGCACCCGCCGGCGACGGTGAGGTCGTAATCTACGGTGCATACGGTGAGGCTCAGGCCGCAGCATTCCAGGAGGAACTGGACGTATGGGGTGCTGAAAACGGCATCAACGTCACCTTCACCTCTCTCGCATCGTTCGACACTGACATCAAGGTCAAGATCGAAGCAGGCGAAGAGCCCGACATCGCTCTCTTCCCCCAGCCCGGTGGACTCATGGGCCAGGCAGAAGCCGGAACCGTTATTCCCCTGAGCGACGTTGCAGGCTACGACCTCGCAGCATCGCAGGCAAGCCTCGTTCCCGGTTGGGACACCCTGGCTGCAAACGAAGACGGCATCTTCGGTCTGCCCGTTTCGGCAAACCTGAAGACCCTCGTCTTCTACAACCCCTCGGCATTCGCTGAGCACGGCTACGCAGTCCCCACCACTGACGCAGAGCTCACCGCTCTGATCGAGCAGATCAAGGCTGACGAGTCGGGTTACCCCTTCTGTGCAGGTATCGAGTCGGGTGGCGCAACTGGTTGGGCATTCACCGACTGGGTAGAGCAGTACGTTCTTGACTACAACGGCGTTGACGTTTACAACCAGTGGATTGCTGGCGACGTAACCTTCGACTCGCCCGAGGTCCAGAAGGCTGTTGACAAGGTTTCCGAGCTTCTCCTCACCGACGGCAACGTCAACGGTGGCGGCAAGTCGATGGCAACCGATGGCTTCGGCAACACCGCTCCTCTGTTCGAGACCGGTGGCAAGGCTGCTGGCCAGTGCTTCATGATCCGTCAGGGTTCGTTCATCACCGACTTCTTCCCCGACGCCATCAAGGCTGAGGTCAACGCCGGTGACTACACCCACGCAGACGTCTTCACCCTCCCCGCACCCGAAGGTGCAGAGGCTGGCGTTCTCGGTGGTGGCGACCTCGCAGGTGTCTTCGACGGCCACGCCGACGCAGACGTTGCCAAGGTTCTGAACTTCATCTTCTCGGACAAGGTCGGAACCGTCATGGCTCAGAAGTCGAGCTTCACCTCGCCTCACAAGGGCTTCGACACCTCGCTCTACCCCAACGCTCTGACCCAGAAGATCGGTGAGACCATGGCTAACGCTGCAGTCTTCGGCTTCGACGGTTCGGACCGTATGCCCTCGGAAGTTAACGCCGAGTTCTGGGTAGCAGGCACCGAGTACGTCGCTGGTGCAATTGACTGGGCAACCGCTGCCGGTCGCATCCAGGCAAAGTACTAAATAGCAGTACCGAGTAGCCTCTCGTAGGCCACTTAACTAGAGCTACGGGGGATGTCCATTGGGCATCCCCCGTAGTAACCTAAAGACTCTTCACCACCACCGCATCGGAGTAGCCACATGATCGCTGATGTCCTCTTCGGCTTGATGTCCATCGTTTTGGGTATCGCCGCATCGTACGGACTTTACTGGGGACTTGATCGGCTGGTGAATCTCACCCCCGAGCACATCCAAAAAAAGATTCGCGCGCTGGCTTATCTGTTGCCCGCCGCCGTGCTGCTCTCGCTGGTCCTCATCGTTCCGCTCATCCAGACGTTCGTGTACTCGTTCATGAACCAGGCGGGAAAGAAATGGGTTGGACTGGACAACTACATTGAGTTGTTCACCGACCCCCAGTTCCTCAGCATCCTCTTCAACAACTTCCTGTGGGTGGCCATCGTCCCCGCATTCACCGTGGCCGCTGGTCTGCTGGTCGCAACTCTGACCAACCAGGTGGGCCCCACCCGCGAAAAGATCTTCAAGTCACTGATCTTTATGCCGATGTCGATTTCGTTCGTATCGGCCGCCACCATCTGGCAGTTCATCTACATCGACGTCCCTCCCGGACGCCCCGAGATCGGTTTGCTCAACGCAATCGTCCGTGCCCTCGGCGGCGAGGCGCAGTCGTGGATGCTGATGACCGAATTCCGCCTCAACTCGTTGCTGCTGATGGTCATCATCATCTGGCTGCAGACCGGTTTCTCGATGGTCCTCATCTCGTCCGCCATCAAGGGTGTTCCCGAAGAAACCATCGAGGCCGCCCGTGTCGACGGAGCCAACAGCGTTCAGTTGTTCTGGCGTATCGTTCTTCCCCAGATTTGGGGCACTGTCATGTCGGTCTTCGTGACCACTCTGATCACCGTAATGAAGATCTTTGACATCGTGCTGGCGATGACCGGTGGTGCCTTTGACACCTCGGTTCTGGGCTTCCAGTTCTATCAGGAGTACTTCCTCAACGCGAACGTCGGCGCCGCCTCGGCAATTGTCACCATCCTGACTCTGCTGATTGTGCCGCTCATGTACATCCAGATTCGTACCGTCCGCCAGCAGGAGAGCCTCCGATGAAAACTTTCTTCCAGCGTCTTCGCGATTTCAAGCTAGGTTCGACCCTGCTTCTGATCCTTCTCGTCGCCATCTGGTCGATTCCCACCATCGGTCTGCTCGTCACCGCGTTCCGTTCCAAGGACTCGGCCGCGAATTCGGGTTGGTGGACCGCCCTCGCTGACCCGCTGGGTCAGGACTGGTCGATCGAGGCGTTCAACACCGTTCTGAGCCGCGACGACATGTTCGGCTCATTCGTGAACACCGTTGTTGTGGCTGTGCCGTCGACGGTTCTGCCCATCCTCATCGCAGCATTCGCTGCGTACGCGTTCACATTCATCGAGTTCCGTGGCCGTGAAATCTACTTCGCCATCGTCGTCGCTCTGATGGTTGTGCCGCTTCAGGCCGCTCTGGTTCCCGTCGTCCGCGGTCTGCGTGCGATCAAGGAAACCACCGGAATCAGCCTGATGGGAAACTATCCCGGCGCATGGTTGATGCACGCTGCATTCGCTCTGCCCCTCGCCATCTATATCCTGCGTAACTACATGATGACCCTGCCCATGGCACTCATCGAGGCAGCGCGTATCGACGGCGCATCGTGGTACCAGATCTTCTGGAAGCTCGTCATGCCCATGTCGGTTCCCGCCCTGGCATCGTTCGCAATCTTCCAGTTCCTGTGGGTCTGGAACGACTACCTGATCGCCTTCATCTTTGTCGACTCGAAGCCGGTGATGACATACCGTCTGCTGCGTCTGCTGGGTCAGTACGGTGACGGTTGGCAGAACGTGGCCGCTGGTTCGTTCATCAGCCTCATCGTGCCGTTGATCGTGTTCTTTGCACTGCAGCGATTCTTTGTCCGTGGTCTGACGGCCGGTTCGGTTAAGTAATCTTGTAGTTGTGTCCCCGTCGGCGCAGGCCACGGGGACACAGTTTTGTCATCAACGAAAGAGGAAACCATGTCGGAACACACCTTTTTGCGCGGTCCGGCCGACTGGTGGCGTCAGGCCGTGGTCTACCAGGTGTACCCCCGCAGTTTTGCCGACGCGAACGGCGACGGCATTGGTGACCTGCGCGGCATCATCAACAAGGTTCCCTATCTGGCCGAACTGGGGGTCGACGCCATCTGGTTGAGCCCGTTCTTCCCCT
Source organism: uncultured Microbacteriaceae bacterium (assembly GCA_937896185.1). Taxonomy (GTDB): domain Bacteria; phylum Actinomycetota; class Actinomycetes; order Actinomycetales; family Microbacteriaceae; genus MWH-TA3. Next base: position 5,636 of record CALBMG010000002.1, read on the forward strand.
CGGCGTTGGCTGACGGTGGCTATGACGTTGATGACTATCGCAACGTGGATCCCCGCATCGGAACTCTGGCAGAGTTCGACGAACTGGTCGAAACCCTGCACTCACGCGGCATGCGCATCTTTATCGATGTCGTCCCCAACCACTCATCCGACCGCCACGTGTGGTTCCAGGAAGCGCTGGCTGCAGGCCGTGGTTCGGCGGCGCGCGAACGTTACATTTTCCGCGAGGGTCGTGGCGACAACGGCGAGATCCGTCCCTCGGAACTCATCAGCCACTTCGGTCCTACCGCGTGGACTCGTGTCGACGACGGCCAGTGGTACCTTCACCTGTTCACCAAGGAACAACCGGACTTCAACTGGGATCACCCCGAGGTGCGCGAAGACTTCCTGCACACCTTTAAGTTCTGGTCGGACCGTGGCGTCGATGGCTATCGTATCGACGTGGCTCACGCCTTGGTCAAGGACATGACCGACCCCCTGCCCGAACGCGACTCGTACGACGTCAGCGTCATGAAAACTGACGGCACTGACCGTCTGTTCGACCGCGACGAAGTACACACCATCTATGCGTCGTGGCGTCAGCTTTTCAACCAGTACGACCCGCCCCGTGTGGCCGTGGCCGAGGCATGGGTTCCCGCGAATCGCCGCCCCGCCTATGCGTCGACCAACGGTCTGGGCCAGGCGTTCAACTTTGACCTGCTCGTCGCGCCATGGCAGTCGCAGAACTTCCGCGACATCATCGACTACAACGTGTCCGAGGCGCACTCGGCAGGTTCATCAACCACATGGGTGCTGTCGAACCACGACGTAATTCGTCATGTGACCCGATATGCATTGCCCGACGGCGTCGACGAACACGAATGGCACCGCAGTGGTGGTGTTAACCCCGCCCCCAACCTCGCGGTCGGCGCAGCCCGTGCCCGTGCGGCGACGGCCTTGATTCTGGCTCTGCCCGGATCGACCTACCTGTATCAGGGCGAGGAGCTCGGTCTGCCTGAACCCATCGTGCCCGACGAACACATTCAGGACCCCCAGTGGATTCGCACCGATGGTGAACTGAAGTCGCGTGACGGGTGCCGCGTGCCCCTTCCCTGGGAAGCGTCGGGCCCTTCGTTCGGGTTCGGGTCGGGTGAATCGCACCTGCCTCAACCCGCATGGTTTGCGAACTACGCCGTCGACGTACAGTCGGCATCGGAATCGTCGACCCTCAACTTCTATCGTCGCGCACTGCACGAACGCAAGCGGTTGTTGACCGAGGACACCCTCGAGTGGAAGGACACCCCGCAGGGTGTCATGCACTTCGTGCGTCCCAACGGCTGGGCGTGTATCACGAACTTCACCGGTGCCCCATTTGCGCTGCCCGAGGGCGATGTTGTGCTGCTGTCGAGCCCGCTGGTCGACGGGAAACTGCCGATGAACGCAACCGCATGGGTGCTGACCGCGTCATAATTCGACGCGAGCTGTAACAAAACTCAAGATTTCGTAGCAGTTCGGAACGCGATGTGCGTTGCGAATGAATGGTCAGTACGTTCGAGGAAACCCGAACACAAGGACACTTCATGGCACTCACGGAATCTTCCCGCGGAATCGACATTCATGTCGCTCCTGCACCCGTTGCTGTGCGCGGTGTGACCAAAACATTCGGCACCGGTACGTCCGCCGTATCGGTTCTCAGCGACATCTCGCTGGACATTGCAGCCGGTGAAATTGTGGTCCTGCTGGGTCCCAGCGGCTGCGGAAAGTCCACCCTGCTGCGACTTATCGCGGGACTTGAAACAGCAACGACTGGTGCAGTGCTCGTCGATGGTGCACCAGTTTCGGGAATCAACTTGCGTTGCGGTGTGGTGTTCCAGGAACCCCGCTTGTTCCCGTGGAAGAGCATCTCCGACAACGTCCTCGTCGGTTCTCGCGGTGGTGCGAACCGCGACGCTGCCGCACAACTTCTCGATGCCGTCGGTCTGACAGGTTTTGAAAAGCACCTGCCCCGTCAAGTTTCCGGCGGCATGGCGCAGCGCGCGGCACTCGCACGCGGGCTCGCCGGATCTCCCGGCGTGCTGTTGCTCGACGAGCCCTTCGCCGCACTCGACGCGTTGACCCGACTGACCATGCAGGACCTGTTGCTCGATGTCGCAGCCGAAACCGGATCGACCGTAATCCTCGTGACTCACGACATCGACGAAGCGCTTCACCTCGCCGACCGAATCGTGGTACTCGGTGAACGCGGAACGGGTATCGCCGAAGTTGTAAACGTCGACCACCCGCGACCCCGTGATCGCAGCCATCCCGGCCTCGCACCCCTGCGTGCCGAACTGTTGGCCCGATTCGGGATCCACCCCTAGAACCCCCAAACCCCCAAACCCGCACCACACATCACAAAGGAAAAACCATGTCATTCACCACCCACAAACTGGCGGCCGTCGCCGCCATCGCAGCTGCGAGCCTCGGGCTCAGCGGTTGCGCTGCAGGCGAAGCAGCCCCCGAGGCCCCCGCCGCAGACCAGCTCGAAACACTCGTGCTCGACTATGCAAACTGGAACCCCCTGAGCCTCGTCATCAAGGACCAGGGCTGGTTGGAAGACGAACTCGCCGATGAAGGAATCACCGTTGAATGGGTCTTCTCGGAGTCCAGTGCAGCGTCGAACGAAAACCTCAACGCCGGCGCCACCCTGATCGGTTCGTCGGCCGGTGCCGCATCGTTCGTGGCACGCGCCAATGGCCAGGACATTCAGACGGTCGGCGTTTTCTCGCAGCCCAACTGGGCCAGCATCGTTGTCGCCGAGGGCTCCGAGCTTGACTCGGTTGACGACCTCGCGGGCAAGACGGTTGCAGCGGCAATTGGAACCGACCCCTACTTCTTCCTGCTGCAGGCACTGGACGAGGCCGGAATCCCCGCATCGGATGTGGAAATCGTGAACCTTGCGCACGCTGACGGCCAGAAGGCCCTCGAGGCTGGCGACGTGGACGCGTGGGCGGGTCTCGACCCGTTGACCGCAAACAGCGAGCAGACCGCTGGTTCGCACATCATCTACAGCAACCCTGCATTCAACTCGTGGGGAGTCCTGAACACCACCAGTGCTTTCGCGACGGACCACGCTGACGTGCTCGAGGTTGTCCTCGCTGCGTACCAGAAGGCCCGCACTTGGATCGGTGAAAACCCTGACCAGGCCGTCACCATCCTCGCCACCAACGCTGGATTCTCGGAAGACATCGCCCGCGTCGTGCTGCTCGAACGCACCAACGTCGACGTGTCGATCGTTCCCGGTGCAGTGCAGCGCGCTGTGCTCGAGACCATCATCCCCGTGCTCGTCGAGGTCGGCAAGGTGAAGACCGAAGAGGCCGCGCGTTCGGCTCTCGAGACTCTGTACGTCGATTCGGTCGCAAAGCTGGTCGAGTAATCATGAGCAACGTGGACACCGGCGCACGCCGCACCCTGAATTCTTCCGTCGGTTCGCTGACCTCGGTCACTCGTACCGTGACGACGGTGGCTCTGGGTCTGTTGGTGCCGGTGTCCATCGTTGCGCTCTGGGCGTATTTTGCGGGCACGGGAGAGTTTTCGACCAGCCAGTTGCCCAGCCCCGGCGATGTGTTGTGGGCTGCCGGTGATCTGGCCAGCCGCGCAGTGCTGTGGGACCACATCGCTATCAGCGCCCAGCGCGTGGCCACCGGTTTCGCTATCGGCGCCGCCATCGGTATCGCGGTCGGTTCGTTGGTGGGATTGTCGAAAATCGCCGGCGTTATCATCCAGCCCACTATCGGCGCTATCCGTGCTGTGCCGTCACTGGCATGGGTTCCCCTGCTGTTGATTTGGTTGGGAATTTACGAGGCGCCCAAACTGACTCTGATCGCGATTGGCGCGTTCTTCCCCGTTTTCACCACCGTTGCCGCGGGTTTCCGCGCGGTGGATCGCAACCTGGTCGAGGTGGGTCGGGCGTACGGCCTGACCGGTATCCGACTGGTCACCCAGGTGCTGTTGCCCGCCGCGGCCCCCACGATTTTTTCGGGTATTCGACTGGGCTTGGCTCAGTCGTGGTTGTTCCTTGTCGCGGCTGAACTGATTGCCTCGTCGAAGGGCTTGGGCTTCCTGTTGCTCGACAGCCAGAACTCTGCTCGGACGGATATTCTGTTTTTGGTGATCATCCTGCTCGCCGTGTTGGGTAAGTTAACGGACTTCCTCGTCGGTTTGCTGGAAAAGCGCGTGCTGCGCTGGGTGTAGCCCCCTAGTTTGTCGAAAGTTGGTTGTCTCGTGACGTTGATTCCCGCACCTGAACTGATCGGTGATGCTTGGTTGTCGACGGGTGGTCGTCGACTCTCGATTGAGGATCTGCGCGGACGTTTCGTCCTGCTGGACTTCTGGACGCTGTGCTGTGTGAACTGCCATCACGTTCTGGCCGAACTGCGACCCATCGAGGCGCAGTTCCACGATGTGTTGACCGTTGTGGGTGTTCATTCACCAAAGTTTGAGCACGAGAAGCGCCCCGAAACGGTCGCCAGCGCCATCGAACGTCACGATATTCATCACCCGGTGTTGAACGATCCGAACATGTCCACCTGGCAGGCGTATGGTGTTCGAGCCTGGCCCACCCTGGTGTTGATTGACCCGGAGGGTAATATCGTTGCGACGTATTCGGGCGAGGGCCACGGGCACGCACTGACCGCGACGTTGGAGCGCCTTGTGCCGGAATACGAGGCGCGCGGTTCGTTGGTGCGCGGTGCCGACGTGTATGTCGCACCCGAGCCAGGGGATTCACCGTTCCGTCAGCCCGGCAAAGTCACGGTAATCCCCGAACCGCTGCGTGCCGCGTTCAACGATTCTGATCTGTTGGTCAGCAACAGTGGTGGTCATACTCTGGTGGCAGTGTCGTCTGATGCCTTGGATGTGCCGAGGGCGATTCTCGGTTCCGGTGTTCGCGGTCGTTCGGATGGGTTCATCCCGGACGCCGAGTTTGCCGAGCCCTACGGTGTGGTTTTTGTGGACGGTCCCGTCGCGAATCGTTTGGGTGTGGACCTTGTGGTGTCCGATACGGCCAATCACCTGCTGCGCGGCATCAATGTCACCGACGGTACCGTGGTGACCTTGGCCGGTACGGGTGCCCAGTGGATGGGGTCCGACCCCACTGAAGGTAACGCCATCGATGTTCCGCTGTCGACCCCGTGGGATCTGGCTGTGCTGGGTGACGACATTGTCATTGCCATGGCAGGCGACCACCGCATTTGGGCTTTCTCAACCGTTGACCGTACGGTTCGCGTCATTGCGGGTACGACGAATGAGGGGCTCGTGGATGCGCCGAACGAGGCAGCATGGTTTGCGCAGCCTTCCGCTGTGGAGGCGACTGCGCAGCGTGGTGGCGGAGTGTGG
>CALBMG010000003.1 GCA_937896185.1 uncultured Microbacteriaceae bacterium
GGCGGAAACGGATTCGGCAGAAATTCCGGTGGACCGGGCCAGAGCAGCTGCCGCGAGAATGTTGAGAATCATGTGGGGCTGTGCCATGTTGAGTTCCGCAAGGCGGTCAATCGTGGTCAGTTCCTGCGCCGTTTCGCGACGGTTTTCGATAAACGCACGGTCGACGAGTAAGCCCTCAATCGTCCCGAACGAACTGGGCCCGGGCACCATGAACCCGAAGCCGATTGCACGACATCCCTCGTGTACGTCGGCGACCTCGACCATCGCCTCGGTGATGTGGTCAACAGTGCTGTACACGCACGCAACCTTGGTGTTCGAATACACGGCGGCCTTTGCGTTTCGGTACCCTTCGGACGAGCCGTGCCAGTCATAGTGATCCTCGGCAACGTTCAAACACGTTGAAGCCAATGGGTGCAGTGCGCCGGCACCTGTGGTCGAGAGCCAGTGCAACTGAAAACTTGACAGTTCGACGACCAGAAAGTCGTAGCCCTGCGGGTCACGCACGGCGTCGAGTACCGGAACCCCAATATTTCCGCACTCAATGGCACGGTGGCCAGCGGTGCGCAAGAAATGTGCGGTGAGTTGTGTGGTCGTCGTTTTGCCGTTGGTGCCGGTGATGAGAATCCATTCCGCTGCACGCACCTTGTCGCGGACACGCCACGCTAATTCGATGTCACTCCACAACGGAATCCCGCGAGATTCCGCCCAGCTGACAATCGGGTGCCTCGGCGACATTCCCGGAGACACGATGATGAGGTTGGGGTCAAATATTGCAGCATCGTTCACGGTCGCATCGGGGTCCGTGGCGACGGAATGCTCAACCCCCAGTGCGTTAAGCATGGTTTGGTGGTCTTCTGAGCCGCGTTCATAGGACACGTGAACCCGAGCGCCGAGTTCCCACAGCGTGTCAGCGACCGCAAAACCTGTCACCCCGAGGCCCACAACGAACGCCCGAACGGGTGACCAGTCGGCATTCCAGCTCGTCAAATTATCGACGGGGTGAACCATCACTGGCCCGCCCATTCCAGATAGAACGAACCGACACCGACTGCAACACCCAGTGCGGCAATCAGCCAAAAACGAACGACAACGGTGACCTCGGCCCAGCCTTTGAGCTCAAAGTGGTGGTGCAGCGGGCTCATCAGGAAAATTCGTTTACCCTTGGTGATTTTGAAATACGCGCGCTGCAGAATCACCGATCCGGCGACGATCACGAACAGCGAACCGATGAGGATGATCAACAGCTCGGTTCGGGTCAAAATCGCGAGTGCCGCCAAGGCGCCGCCGAGCCCCAGCGAACCGGTGTCGCCCATAAAGATTTGCGCGGGGGACGTGTTCCACCACAGGAAACCAATGGTGCTTGCGGCGATTGCTGCGGCAATGGCGGCGAGGTCCAACGAGTCACGCACCTCGTAACACTTGTAGGCCACTTCGGGGTCGAGGACCAGCGAATAGCAGGATTGGTTGAACTGCCAGAAACCGATGATGATGAACGCACCGATAGAGAGAATTGCCGAACCACTGGCCAACCCGTCCAAACCGTCGGCGACATTCACGCCGTTCGATGTGGACACCACGATGATGTTTACCCAGACGATAAACCCGACGACAGCCGCGGCGCCACCCCAGGTTGCAAACGTCAACCAGTCAATGTCGCGTATTCCACTCACAGCCATCGATGCGGGAGTGATGCCGTTTTCGTCAGGAAAGTTGATCGCCAGTACGGCAAAAATTGTGGCGACAATAACCTGTCCCGCCACCTTTGCCCAGCCGGTCAGGCCGAGACTGCGCTGTTTGTGGGTTTTAGTGAAATCGTCGATAAACCCGACGAGGCCCATTCCCACCATCATAAGAATCACTAACAATGCACTGACGGTCAGCGGTTCCGACGACATGGCGTGACCCATGAAATACCCGAACATTGCGCCCAGGATGATCACAATTCCACCCATGGTCGGCGTGCCCCGTTTGGTGTGGTGGCTTTGGGGGCCGTCCTCACGAATGAATTGACCCCAGCCGATCTTGTGGAAGATTCGGATGAAGACCGGAGTCATCAGCAGCGTAAAGGCGAGGGCGAATGCGCCGCCCAACAGCAGAGCTCTCATGCGCTGTCCCCTTTCACGGTGGCGACCAGGTCGGTCATCGGCGTCACGGGTGAACCCGTGATCAGTACTACGGTCTGCGGTCCACGCAAACGTGACACTTCATCGTAAGCATCGTCAAGGCTGGACACGAGGAGCGACTGACCGTCCCACGACCCCTCGAGTCCGGCAGCGTTGTGGACATGCCTTGCCCCATCCCCGACCGAAATAATGCGGAAAACATTGAATCGAACGGCTAATCGCCCGACCGCATCATGATGCTCGAGCCAATCCGTTGCATCGCAATCCAATTCACCGACAATGTGGATGGTGTTTTTGCCCTGATGTTCCCACTCCGCAAGTTGCTGCTGAAATGCGCGCACATCGCGTTGTGTGACGGCCTCGGTGCCATCAATCACCACGGTGCCGGCTTCGTGCTGCAGTCCGTCGCGAAGCTCCGACAGACAGGCCGGGGCGACTTCATGTGTCATGGTGGCGGGCAGGTTCAGCACATCAGCCTTTCTTGGCGTTGGCCTTGTTTTGCTCGGCCAAAGCATCAATCAAACCATCAACACCTTTGATAGGCTTCTCAGGCTTCTTGAATACCGGATGACCGTATATGTCAATGAACCCTTCCATATTCCATTCCAAGATCGG
>CALBMG010000004.1 GCA_937896185.1 uncultured Microbacteriaceae bacterium
CAAAGGTGTGGTGCTAGACCAGTTTGCCAATGGCGACAATCCGCGCATCCATTACGAGACGACAGGCCCTGAGATCTGGGAACAAACCGGCGGGCGCATCACCCACTTCGTCGCCGGCGCGGGGACGGGCGGCACCATCTCGGGCACCGGCAAGTACCTCGCCGATGTCTCGCAGGGTGCTGTGACGGTGATTGGTGCCGATCCCGTGGGGTCAATCTATTCGGGTGGTCCAGTGCACGGGTACAAGGTCGAGGGCGTGGGCGAAGATTTCTGGCCCGCCACTTTCGACACCACCGTGCCCGACCGTATTGTGTCGGTCAGCGACCAGGAATCGTTCGACGCGACACGCAGCCTTGCTCGTCAAGAGGGAATCCTTGCCGGCGGCTCGTCGGGCATGGCGTTGTCGGCCGCTCTGACTGTGGCGCGCGAGCTCGATTCCGATGCCGTCGTTGTTGTCCTTCTGCCCGACAGTGGACGCGGCTACTTGTCCAAAATTTTCAACGACGACTGGATGCGCGACAACGGATTCGCTGTCGACCGAGGCACTGAAACCCTGACCCTCGAATCCCATGTCTCCCAGATCACCACAGAACTTTCGCTCTAACCAAAGGACCCGCAATGTATTCGTTCAACACTCGTGCCGTGCACTCCGGCCAAACCCCCGACGAAACCACCGGTGCCGTCATTCCGCCACTGCATCTGTCGTCCACATTCGCACAGGACGGCGTCGGGGGGCTGCGCAACGGATACGAATATTCCCGCAGTGGTAACCCCACCCGCGATAACCTGCACACCAGCCTCGCTGCACTAGAAAATGGTGTGCGAGCTTTCGCGTTCGCCAGCGGTCTGGCGGCCGAGGACACACTCCTGCGCACCCTTGTCACCGCGGGTGACACTGTGCTGTTGGGTAACGACGCATACGGTGGCACATTCCGGCTCATCAATTCGGTTTTTGGTGCGTGGGGGGTTCGAAACGTTGCGGCAAACCTCGGCGATTTAGCTGAAGCAGAAGCCGCCATTTCGGCCCAGAAACCCGCCGTTGTGTGGATCGAAACCCCCTCGAACCCGGTTCTGCGCATCGTCGATATTGAAGCCGTTGCCGCCATCGCGCACCGACACGGCGCGCTCGTCGTCGTTGACAACACGTTCGCGACCCCCGCA
>CALBMG010000005.1 GCA_937896185.1 uncultured Microbacteriaceae bacterium
GTTGGTGTAATCACCGGTGAAAACAACGCCATTCATCAGGATGGTTGGGGTTCCGCTCACGGAGGACTTGTCCTTCGCTTCAGGAATCGCCTCAGTCATCGACTTGTTGCTGAAGTTCTTCACGTAGGTGTCGTGAGTGCCGTTTTCGATACAGCTCTTGATGGTGTCAAGGTTCTGAGCACCAACAGACTTGATGGCCGCAAAAATCACCTTGTTGTCTGGGCCGGCGGTGTTTTCATCCGGCTGTGAATTGAACAGGGTTTCGTTGAAGTCAAAGAAGTTGTTGGGTGAGTAGTTGGCGACGCAGGCTGCGGCGTTGGCCGAGCGGGTCGAGTACTGGGTGCCTGCGGACTGGTTGTTGAGGATCGCTAGGGGTCGGAATTCGACGGTTGCTGCACCGGATTCGACGAGGTCGCGGATCACGTCACCGTTTTCGGCTTCGAATTCGCCACAGATGGGGCACAGGTAGTCGAGGAAGATGGTGATTTCGACGACGCCGTCAGGGTTGACGGGCTGTGCGGTGGGGGTGCCGTCGGCGGGGATTGCTTCGGTGGTTTCGGCGACGAGGCCGGTGCCGATGCGGATTCCGTCGCTGCCCATGTTCAGCGGGCCGGGGCCGGCGGGCTTGAATGCGGTCATCATGACGGCGGCGATGGCGACGATGACACCGGCTGCGAGGAGGCCGAGGCCGCCTTGGACGAGGATTTTGTTGCGACGAGCGCGCTGGCCCTGTTGTGCTTGGATGCTGCGTGCAGCTTCTCGTGCTGCGGCGCGGGCCTCGTTCTTGCTGGGGCGCTGTGCGTTCATTGTGTGTCCTTCTTCTGGCAGCGTATTTCGCTGGAGTTTGGGTGCAACCTGTCCATCGTACCCGCGGGGCTTCGGGTTCGCATTTTTTGTTGGGCGCTTTCATAGCTTCGGTGTCATAATTGAGGTAGCACCCAATGGTGGGTGTGTTCCATCACAACGGATCGTTCGGCTCGTACCTGCCGATGAAGGAGAAATACTGTGGCTAGTGTCACTTTTGATAAGGCAACCCGCCTGTACCCGGGCACTTCTCGCCCCGCTGTCAACGCCATTGACCTGGAAATCAAGGATGGCGAGTTCCTCGTCCTCGTTGGCCCTTCGGGTTGCGGCAAGTCGACTACGTTGCGCATGCTCGCCGGCCTCGAAGAGGTTAACGGCGGCCGCATCCTGATCGGTGACCGCGATGTCACCCATGTCGCCCCGAAGGACCGCGACATTGCCATGGTTTTCCAGAACTATGCCCTGTACCCCCACATGACTGTTGCCGAGAACATGGGCTTCGCCTTGAAGATCGCCGGTGTGGACAAGGCCGAACGCGCCGCTCGTGTGCTCGAAGCCGCCAAGTTGTTGGACCTCGAACCTTACCTTGACCGCAAGCCCAAGGCCCTCTCGGGGGGTCAGCGTCAGCGCGTGGCCATGGGTCGCGCCATTGTGCGTCAGCCTCAGGTGTTCCTCATGGACGAACCGCTGTCGAACCTGGATGCGAAGCTGCGCGTGCAGACCCGCACCCAGATTGCGTCGCTGCAGCGCCGCCTGGGCGTCACCACCGTGTATGTGACCCACGACCAAACCGAAGCGTTGACCATGGGTGACCGTATCGCCGTTCTGAAGGATGGTGACCTGCAGCAGGTCGGCACCCCTCGCGACTTGTACGAGGCTCCTGCGAACGTGTTCGTGGCCGGTTTCATCGGTTCGCCCGCGATGAACTTGTTCCCCGCCGAGATCACGGATGGTGGAGTGAAGTTCGGTTCTGCTGTCGCGAAGGTTCCTGCCGATGTGACCGCTGCCGCTGTGAGCTCGAAGGTTATCGTGGGTGTTCGGCCCGAGGATGTCGAAATCAAGAAGTCGGGCGACGGACTCGAGGTCGTCATTGACGTCGTCGAGGAACTCGGCGCTGACGGTTACCTGTATGGCACCGCTCAGTCGGCTGGTGCTTCGGTCGACGTCGTGATTCGTGTCGATGGCCGCAACCACCCCGTTGCCGGCGACACGGTGATCATCGTCCCCAAGCCCGCACACGTTCACGTTTTCGATGCCGACTCGGGCCTTCGCCTGGGTTCGTCGCGCGTCGAGCACTAAACGCACTGCACGGTCGGGGTGAACTTCGGTTTGCCCCGACTTTGCTGTTTACTCGTACTGTGACTCCACCACCCACAATCACGGGCCCTCGCAGCACCGAACTTTCGACTCTTCCCTGGGATTTGCCGTTGGAGGAATGGCCGGACGACGTTCTGGTCGCCCTGCCCCGCGGTATTTCACGGCACATCGTGCGTTTCGTTCAAGCCGGGGAGGATATCGCCGCGGTGAAAGAGACGATTCCCGCGATGGCGCAACGTGAGTTCGACCTGTTGCGGCGACTGCGCAAACTCGACATTCCCACGGTCAAACCGATGGCGGTGGTGACGGGCCGGGTTGACCCTGACGGGAACGAACTTCCCGCCTGTTTGATTACGAAGCACCTGCGTTTTTCGATGCCGTACCGTGCGGTTTTTTCCCAGACGTTGCGCGCCGACACGGCCACACGTTTCGTGGACGCCTTGTCCGTGTTGTTGGTGCGTTTGCACCTTGCCGGTTTTTATTGGGGCGACGTGTCGTTGTCGAATGTGTTGTTCCGGCGTGATGCTGGTTCGTTTGCCGCGTACCTTGTCGACGCTGAAACGGGTGAGCTTATTGACGGAATGCTGTCGGACGGCCAGCGTGCGAACGATATCGAGGTGGCGCGGGTCAATATCGCTGGTGAGCTGTTGGACCTCGAGGCCGGCGGCCGACTGGACGAGAGCATCGACGCGGTCGAATTGGCGAACAAGTTTGTGGCCAGTTACGAGAACCTGTGGCACGAATTGACGGACTGGGACACGTTCGACAGTTGGGACACATGGCGCGTTACCGATCGAATCCAGCGCCTTAACGAACTGGGGTTCGACATCGAAGAAATTTCGTTGACCACCGAGGCGGGCACTAACCGTGTGCGGGTGAAGCCAAAGGTGGTGGATGCGGGCCATCACGCACGTCGCTTGATGCGGTTGACCGGTGTGGATGCCGAAGAAAACCAGGCCCGTCGATTGTTGAACGATGTGGACCAGTTCATTGCCCGACGCGGCAACGGTTCGTCGCCCGAACACGAAGACCGGCTGGCACACGAATGGCTGACCACCGTGTTCGAGCCCGTTGTCGAGTCAATCCCCCGTGACTTGCGCGGAAAATTGGACGGGCCGCAGGTGTTCCATGAACTGTTGGAGCACCGCTATTACATGTCGAAGCAGCGGGATGCCGAAGTTTCTCTGGCCGAAGCCGTTTCCTCGTATGTGGAGACAATCTTGCCGTTCCGCCGTGACGAGGAAGCCCTATTCACTCCCGCGACCGAGGTCATTTCACTGCCGAAGGACTCGGACTGGCGCGACCTGATTTAGTCCACAACATATTCACTCGCCGCGCCACCAAGGCGGAAGACGCCTGAACCGGATTGGTTGCAGGTATTAACGGCTGTGGCCCTCGCGGCGCATGGCGACCTCGTACAGCGCGAGTGAGGTGGCAATGCCAGCGTTGAGCGACTCGGTTGCCTTCGAGATCGGAATAGACACGATGGCGTCGCAAGTTTCGGATACCAGCCGCGACAGACCCTTGCCCTCGCTGCCGACAACAATCAGCAGCGGGCGGTCCGAAATCTCGAGCTCGGGAAGCAACATGTCGCCGTCGCCGTCGAGACCGATGACGAATACGCCGCGTTCCTTGAACGCTTTGATGGTTTGGGTGAGGTTGCTGGCCATGGCGACGGGTGTGCGGGCCGCGGCACCGGCCGAGGTCTTCCATGCGGCGGCGTTGACTCCTACCGAGCGGCGCTGGGGCAGGATGATGCCGTGCCCACCGAATGCAGCGGTGGTGCGGATGATGGCACCAAGGTTGCGGGGGTCGGTGATGCCGTCCAGCGCG
>CALBMG010000006.1 GCA_937896185.1 uncultured Microbacteriaceae bacterium
ATCTGATCGCTAGGTAATTTCGCTCATAAATTCCCCGCAGTAGCGGGACACTAGCCCGGCTTCGGCCGGGCTTTTGTGTGTGCACTTCGTGTCGATTGCGTTGTCGTCGGCGGTGTTGTGGTGCGCCATGAAGCAGATGTGGGGGACACGCCCAAATATATGTGGCATTAGGGAGCAAAATGGGTGATTGTGGAGTAAAGTGGAGATGTTGGAACAATCTCGCACCGGCGCAAATTCGGGAAACCCGAACCGTCGGAAAAACAAGGGGAAGGGGGAGCGGATGTTACTCGGCACATATGAACCGAAGCTGGATGACAAGGGCCGCATCATCCTCCCCGCCAAGTTCCGTGAGGAATTCGCCGACGGTGTTGTCCTGACCCGCGGACAAGAGCACTGCGTGTACGTGTTCTCAACAGCAGAGTTCAACCAGATCCACGAACGCATCCGCCAGGCCCCGGTGAACTCGAAGAGCGCGCGTGATTACCTGCGCCTGTTCCTCTCGGGCGCTAGCGACGAACAGTTGGACAAACAGCACCGCGTGACCATTCCCGCAAACCTGCGTGACTACGCCGGGCTGGATCGCGAGCTGACCGTAATTGGTACGGGAAATCGCGCAGAGATTTGGTCGACCCAGGCGTGGAACGAATATTACGCCGACAAGGAACAGGCATTTAGTGAGACAGAAGAGGAGGTGATTCCGGGACTCTTCTAGTCGCGATGCTGCGACTCCCCGCCGTGCCCTGAGACACCTTCCCCGGTAACAGGTCAACGGAAGGGAATCGGAGCATCGGGATCCCGACACATTATGACCACCACCCCGACTCACATCCCCGTGCTGCTCGACGAATGCGTCGAAATTCTGGCTCCCGCGCTGAGCCATGACGGTGCTGTGTATGTCGACGGAACACTGGGTCTGGGCGGGCACACCGAGGCGTTCCTTGAACGCTTCCCGAAAATCACCGCGGTGGGCATCGACCGCGACACCTCGGCACTTGCGCTGGCAGGCGCCCGTCTCGCGCGTTTTGATGGTCGATTCCACGGCGTGCACACCACATACGACCAAATCCCCGCAGCACTCGAAGAACTCGAAATTGAGGCAGCTGACGGGATCCTTTTGGACCTCGGTGTCTCGTCGATGCAGTTGGACGAGGCCGACCGCGGATTCGCCTATGCGCAGGATGCGCCGCTGGACATGCGCATGAACCAGACCACCGGAATCACCGCAGCCGAAATCCTGCAGACGTACACCGAAGCTGAACTGATCCGAATTTTCCGCGAATACGGCGAAGAAAAACTCGCACCCCGTTATGCCCGTGCAATTGTTGCGGAACGCGCCCAGAACCCGATCGGGCGTTCGGGCCACCTTGTCACCGTGCTGAACGATGCGACCCCGTATGCGCTGCGCAATGCCGGCCACCCCGCAAAGCGCGTGTTTCAGGCGCTGCGCATCGAGGTCAACTCGGAGCTCACGATTTTGCGAAGCGCAATTGCTCGCGCACTGGATTCGCTCACCGTCGGTGGTCGTCTCGCCGTTTTGTCGTACCACTCGCTCGAAGACCGAATCGTGAAGACCGAATTCGCGGCTCGCACCTCGTCCCGAGCACCCGTCGGACTTCCTGTGGAACCCGCCGACATGAAGGCTTCCTACCGTCTGCTGTTCAACGGTGCCCGCACCGCGAACGCAGCAGAAATTTCTCGTAACTCCCGCGCCGCATCGGTGAAATTCCGTGCCATCGAACGATTGGAGGTTGCCCGATGAGCGCTGTAGCTGCTGGAGGTAACTACGCAACCCAACGACCCGCCGCGACCCCGGTTTCGACCCGTGCGACGCTTACCGCGGTGTCACGAGGCACAGACGTACACACCGCCCACAACCGTCGCGTCGCGCGAGCCGCCGTCATCGTCCTCGCCGTCATCGCCGTGTATTTGTTGCGCCAGTTCGTATCGATCGGTGTGGCCGAGGGTGCCTACGAGATTGCATCGTTGAACCAGCAGCAGGTCAACCTGCAGCGCGACGCCGAGTTTGCTTCGGAACAGCTGCGTGTCATGGATTCGCCACAGAACCTCGCCACGATGGCCGAGAAGCTGGGCATGATTTCGAACGCCCAGCCCGCATACCTGCGGCTCAGCGATTCGCACGTATTTGGTTCACCCTCCGGTGCGGAAAAGACCGGCAGCGGTGCTGTGCCCATCGCGAACGACCTCGTCAAGCAGTTGGGTGTGAGCTCGGTTGTCGTTCCCGTAGCGGAAGCAGCCGACGAGAAGGCGACCACAGTGCAGTCCGAGACTGAAACCGGTGCTGTGGCATCGGGATCTGAAATCCCAGCACCCAAGACCAACTAACGGTCGGATGCCGTCATGTTACGTCGACTGCAGAACCTGAGCCGAGTCTCGTGGTTGCTGATTTTTACCTATGTGATGATCGGCCTAATCGCTGTCCGACTGTTTGATATCCAGGTGCTGCAATCCGCCCGACTGGCAGAAGAAGCCAACAACCGCAGAAGCGTCTCGCAAACCTTATACGGCACCCGCGGCACTGTGTACGACGCCGGCGGAATTGTGTTGGCGGAAAGCGTGGAACGATACGACATCACAGTGTCTCCACGCTTTGTGGCAAGTTTTGTGCGGGACGGCTCGACGGTGACCGTCGACGAAGCGCTCGCCGAAATCTCGTTCCACACTGGCGAGAAGCAGGCGACGATGAAGAATGCGATCCTCAAGGATCCGGAATCCGATTTCGCGTACCTGGCGAAAGCTGTGACCATTGACGTTTTGCGCGAAATTCAGGCACTGGAGATTCCCTGGGTGTATTCCGATCTGCGCCCCTCGCGAACCTATCCACGTGGGGCAGTGGCCGGAAATCTCGTGGGGTTCATGGGCACCGATGGCCCCCAAACGGGCGTTGAGTACTACCAGAATGAATGCCTTGCAGCCACCGACGGTACCTCGTTCTATGAGCGTGGCGCCGATGGTGTTCGCATCCCCGGTTCCACCATCGTCACGGTCGAGCCGAAGCAGGGCGGCGATATCCGGTTAACGATCGATTCGGACCTGCAGTGGTTTGCCCAGCAGACCTTGCAGGATCAGGGCACAAAGCTCGGAGCCGCATGGGCAACGGCAATGGTCGTGCGTGTGGCTGACGGACACATCCTCGCGGCAGCGGACTGGCCCAGTGTGGATCCCAACAATGTCGACGTGACCAAGCCGGACGACTTGGGCGCCCGAATTTTTTCGTCGCCGTTCGAGCCAGGATCAATTTTTAAACCGATGACCATTGCCTCGTTGCTGGACATGGGCAAAATCACCCAGACGACGAAGGTGACCGTTCCCAACCGGCTCAAGGTCGCGGGAGCGTCGATCAAGGACTCGTTTGAGCATGTGACTAAGAATTGGACCACAACGGGGGTGCTCATCAACTCGTCCAACATTGGTGTGAGCATCTTGGCCAAGGGCATGTCGGCGACCCAGCGTTATGACCTGTTGAAGTCCTGGGGCATCGGTACCGAGACTTCGGTGAACTTCCTCGGCGAGGATCCCGGTTACCTTGCCGACCCTGCTGGAGTGGACGTCATCACCCAAAACACTCAGATGTTTGGTCAGGGCGTAACCGTGACTTCCGCACAAATGGCGCAGGTGTATCAAACCTTGGGCAACGATGGTGTGCGAATTCCGTTGACACTGGTATCGGGTTGCGAGCAGGCCGA
>CALBMG010000007.1 GCA_937896185.1 uncultured Microbacteriaceae bacterium
AGGGCTCCATCCGTCGCGCGGTGGTAGTGCGACCTGCCATTGCACCGAGGGCACCTCGTGCGGAAAGTCGAATGGGGCCTCACCCTCGGTGTCGATAACCGCAGAGAGTCGATCGCGCAGCGAATCAATGGGGACAACGATATCGAACTGTGCGTCTGCGGCGAGGCGGAAAGCCCGCATGCCCAACACGGTCGGCGTTTCATCGTTAAAGCCACGAGGTCCCAGAATCAGCACGAACGCGGCAAGTACACCGCCATCGGCAACGAGGCGAACCGCATTGTTGGCGACGACCGCGGATCGAGACACAAACGTGTCGAGATCGCGCAGTTCCGGGGTTCCCGCAAAGGTAACGGACTGAGGCATGACCTAGTCGCGGGTCAGTTTGCGGTAAGTCGAGCGGTGAGGCTTTGCAGCGTCGGCACCCAAACGCGTGACCTTGTTGGCCTCGTACGACTCGAAGTTGCCCTCGAACCAGTACCACTTCGAGGGGTCCTCGTCGTCACCCTCGTACGCGAGGATGTGTGTGGCGATACGGTCCAGGAACCAACGGTCGTGGGTGATGACCACGGCACAACCGGGGAAGTCCAACAGAGCGTTTTCCAGCGACGACAGTGTTTCGACATCGAGGTCGTTGGTGGGTTCGTCGAGAAGCAACAGGTTTCCACCCTGCTTCAGCGTCAGAGCAAGGTTGAGGCGGTTTCGCTCACCACCCGAGAGGACTCCCGACTTCTTCTGCTGGTCGGGGCCCTTGAAACCAAAGCTGGATACATAGGCGCGCGACGGGATTTCAACATTGCCGACCTGAATGAAGTCGAGCCCATCGGACACAACCTCCCAGACATTCTTTGCGGGGTCGATTCCGGCACGTCCCTGGTCAACATAGGACAGCTTGACTGTTTCGCCGATTTTTACCGTGCCAGCGTCGACAGGTTCGAGTCCCACGATTGTCTTAAACAGCGTCGACTTTCCCACACCATTGGGGCCGATGATTCCCACGATTCCGTTGCGGGGAAGCGAGAATGACAGGTCTTTGATGAGGACACGGTCGCCGAAGCCCTTCGTGAGTTTGTTAACCTCGAGCACAACTTGGCCCAGACGGGGCCCCGGCGGAATCTGAATTTCTTCGAAGTCGAGTTTGCGAGTGCGTTCCGCTTCGGCAGCCATCTCTTCGTATCGAGCAAGACGTGCCTTGGACTTCGCCTGACGACCCTTTGCGTTCGATCGAACCCATTCGAGTTCTTCGGCGAGACGCTTTGCGAGTTTCTGGTCCTTCTTGCCTGCAATTTCGAGACGCTCGGCCTTCTTTTCCAGATAGGTCGAGTAGTTGCCCTCATAGGGGTACAGGCGACCGCGGTCGACTTCGGCAATCCACTGTGCGACGTGGTCGAGGAAGTATCGGTCGTGGGTGATGGCAATAACCGCACCGGGGTACTTGGCCAAGTGCTGCTCCAACCACAGGACGCTTTCGGCGTCGAGGTGGTTGGTGGGCTCGTCGAGAAGTAGCAGGTCGGGCTTTTCTAACAGCAGCTTGCACAGTGCGACGCGGCGCTTTTCACCACCCGAGAGGTGTTCGATGCTGGCGTCCGACGGCGGGCAACGCAGTGCGTCCATCGCCTGTTCCAACTGCGAGTCCAGATCCCACGCATCGGCGTGGTCAATCTGTTCCTGAAGTTCACCCATTTCGGCAAGCAGCGCATCAAAATCGGCGTCGGGTTCGGCCATAAGTGCCGAAATTTCGTTGAATCGCTGGACCTTGTCCACCATTTCACGAACGCCGTCCTGCACGTTTTCCAAGACGGTCTTGGTTTCGTCGAGTTTGGGCTCCTGCATGAGGATTCCGACGGAGTACCCGGGGCTCAGCATGGCGTCACCGTTCGACGGAGTGTCGAGGCCTGCCATAATCTTCAGAATCGTTGACTTACCGGCACCGTTGGGGCCGACCATACCGATCTTTGCGCCAGGGAAAAACGACATTGTTACGTCGTCAAGAATCAGCTTGTCGCCCACAGTTTTGCGGGCGCGAACCATCGTGTAAATAAACTCCGCCATGGGGCTAGTTTATCGGCTGTGTTTCACCGACCAGACACGTGCCCGAGCTGAGAAGCTTTTCCAGGCTCGAGAAGTACGAGTTATCGCGCATACGCTGACCGATCAGGCAGTTGTCCCCCATTTTCACTGACACGATGATGGAATCAGCGGGTTGGCTAGTCCCCGTTGTGCTTGGTGTGATTTCGATTGCTTTTTTCTCAAATCCAGCATCGACCAGGGCCGCGACCATGGACTGGTCGTTGTATTTCGGGGAACTTTGCAAATACTTCAGCACAACCCAGTCAAAGTACGGCTTGTTGATCGCCGCTGTACCCTCGGGGTCAAACTCGGGTGGAATTTCGGGAAGAACTGTCGATGACGCCGATGGAGTGACCTCGGTGATTTCCGACCCGCTGGCACACCCCGAAAGTGCGAGCGCTCCGGCAATCACGAACGAGATTGCCCATCGATTGTTCGACATCGACAGCTCCCCTCGTTTCGTGTCTTATTCGATAGTACCCGCGAGAGGTTCGGCGTCGGATTCCAGATTGGGGTCTACAGGGCCTGGGTTTGTTCGTGAATATGTCGAAGTTCCCCAGAACAGGTCATGACCGACGGTTTCGGCTTCAATTTCTACCGTAGTTCCGGTGCGATCGTCGGTCTGCCAATCGCGGATGCGCAGCCTTCCGGCCACGGTGATACGGTCGCCCTTGTTCAGGGACGCGTGCGAGTTCACTGCCAGCTGACGGAACGCGGTGATGGTGTACCAGTTGGTGTCCACATCGACCCATTTTTCCGTGGAACGGTCAAATCGTCGCTGTGAGGAAGCAAGCCGAAAACTGGTGATGGGAAGTCCTTCACTGGTGACCACGTGTCGCGGTGTGGTGGCGATCAGTCCGGTCAGGTGAATGGTGTCGCTCATGTCGTTGTCCTTTCGATGGTGGCGGGCGCCGGGCCATCGCGCCGCATCCGCCCGGCACCCACGACAAGTGTCAGCTGGGATCAACGGCGAGCGCCGCCCCACACAATTTCCGTGGACAAGCTGGGGCCACTCAACGATTGTGAATAACTAGTCTCTGAGATAAGGAGCGAATGCGGCTCTGACCTTGTTCACCTTGGGAACGGCGACCGCAAGGCAGTATCCCTGTGTCGGGTTGCGAGCGAAGAAATCTTGGTGGTAGTCCTCTGCGGGATAGAACTCGTGGCCCGTTTCCATGGTGGTGACAATCTCCTCGCCCCATATTTCGGCGGCACGGCCCATCGCTTCTGTGAATTGTTGGGCTTGGTTTGCGTCTGTGGGAAACATCGCCGAACGGTATTGGGTTCCCACATCATTGCCTTGGCGATTGAGTTGCCGTGGATCGTGCATCGTGAAGAATGCATCCAGGATTACGTCGGCGGGAATAACATCGGGGTCGAAAGTCACGCGCACCGCCTCGGCGTGCCCTGTCGCACCGGTGCAGACCTGCTCGTAGGTGGGATGGGGTCGTCGTCCACCGATATACCCGGACTCTACGGACTGAACCCCGCGGAACACGCGGTACGCCGCGTCCAAGCACCAGAAGCATCCACCTGCAAGCGTGTATGTGAGCATGCATTCAGACTACGCGCGAGACTACGCTGGAGGTATGTCTTACATCGCCGATTCTGAACGTTATTCTTCGATGCCGTACGTGCGCTGTGGCAACAGCGGGCTTCTCCTCCCCTGCGTTTCGTTGGGTTTGTGGAATAACTTTGGCGATGACAGGGATTTCGAGACACAGCGTGCGATTGTGCGTCGCGCGTTCGATCGAGGTGTGACCCATTTTGATTTGGCCAACAACTATGGCCCTCCTCCGGGTAGTGCCGAAAGAAACTTTGGTGAAATCCTGCGTCAGGACTTTGCGGACTATCGCGACGAGATGATTATTTCGTCAAAGGCTGGCTTTGATATGTGGCCTGGCCCGTATGGCGAATGGGGTTCGCGCAAATATGTTCTGGCGAGCCTCGACCAAAGCCTGAAGCGTCTTGGCTTGGACTACGTGGACATTTTCTATTCACACCGCCCAGACCCCAACACTCCTATGGAAGAAACCATGGGCGCACTGGTGACTGCACTGGACAGCGGCAGGGCCCTCTACATCGGTTTGTCTAACTATGACGCCGCACAGACGACTGAAGCGTTGGCAATTTTGGAGGACATGGGTGTTCCTTTGCTGATTCACCAGCCTCGGTACAACTTCTTTGACCGCCGGTTAGAGGATGGACTCCTCGATGTGTTGCGCGAGAACCGCATCGGCAGCATTGTGTATTCACCGCTGGCCCAGGGACTTGCCACTGACCGATACCTCAACGGCATTCCGGAGGATTCGCGAATTCGTCTGACCCACTGGCTGGATGATTCTGTAGTGTCCGAAACCTACCTGGAACACGCTCGTGCCTTGAATGAGATTGCCCTGCAGCGTGGTCAGTCGCTGGCACAGATGGCTGTCACCTGGACGTTGCGTCACCCCGAGGTCACTAGTTCACTTGTGGGCGCGAGCAGTGTTGCACAGTTGGACGCAAACCTTGATGCGGCTCTGGCCGCACCTCTCACCGCAGAGGAACTCGCAGCAATCGAGCCTCACGCAGTTCATGCGCTTGTCGACGCCTGGTTGAGCGAATGAGAGGAACGTCGTCTGCACGTGGATACCTGATTGGTGTGACTGCGGCGCTGTTGTTTGGCGCAAATGGTGTGGTCATCAAACTTTTGATGGATGGCGCCAGCTTTACAGGCTTCCAGATCACACAGTATCGAGTCACGGGCACCGCAATTCTGATGGGTGTCGCTTTGTGGTTTGTTGACCGTTCCGGTTTCCGCATTCCTCGGGCACAATGGCTTCCGCTTGCGCTCATGGGTGTCGTCGGTGTGGGGATGCTGCAGGCAACCTATGCGTTTGCCGTTCAGATTTTGCCCGTCGGCATCGCGCTGCTGATTGAATACCTCGCGGTGCTTGCCGTGGCAATCATCGCGTTCGTTTTCTTCAAGGAACAGGTCAAGCCTCGACTCTGGTTTGCGATCGCCTTGGTCTTGGCAGGCCTCGCGATTGTCGCCGAGATTTGGGCATCGACGCTGGACGCAGTCGGGGTCCTGTGGGCTTTGGCCGCGGCTGCCAGCCTGACCTTCTATTACGTAATGGGTGAGCGTCAAACGTCGACGCTGCACCCGCTGGCCGTCGGTTTCTGGTCGATGCTCGTTGCTTCCATTTTTTGGACTCCACTGAGCGGCTGGTGGCTGGTTGATCCGACTGTCTTCGCACAGCAGATTCCGATGACCAGCGACCCTGCGGGCTTGCACCTTCCCGTGTGGCTTCCCATGCTGTCGAACATCGTGTTGGGAACCTTCCTGTCCTTTGCGCTGAGCCTCACCGCAATCGTGCACCTCAAGGCCACACGAGCCGGTGTGCTCGCGACCAGTGAAGTGCTGTTTGCGTTCCTTGTTGCGTTCATCTTGTTGGGTGAAACTCTGAACACGTTGCAAATGTTGGGTGCAGCAATCGTGCTGGTGGGTGTCGTGTTGGCGCAGACCGCGCGCACAGGGCGCGTGGTGGACGCCGATCTGGCTTTCATCCCGGAAATTCGGCGCTCTTCACCCGATGGCAGCTAACCCGGTCGTATTCTGAACATATGACCGACATCTTTGATATCCCCGTTGTCACACTGCATGGTGAATCGACGACACTGTCTGACTACAGGGGCAACGTGCTTCTCATCGTGAATGTTGCATCACGTTGTGGGCTGTCACCGCAATATGCGGAACTCGAGCAACTTCAGAAGTCGTATGGGCCTCGAGGTTTCACCGTGTTGGGCTTTCCCTCGAACCAGTTTTTTCAGGAACTGGGACAGACCGAAGCCATCGCCGAATACTGTTCGACCACCTGGGGCGTCACCTTCCCCATGTTCGACAAGATCAAGGTGAACGGCCGAAATCGACACCCACTGTACGCCGAACTCACCAAAGCCAAAGACTCTTCGGGTTCAGCGGGAAATGTTCGATGGAATTTTGAAAAATTCCTCGTCCTCCCCGACGGTACAGTCCGCCGATTCCGTCCCACTGTTGTCCCCTCTGACCCCGCCATCGTCAGCGTGATTGAAGCGAATCTTCCCCGATAGTTCTGGCGACTTCGCTCTTTCTGATGTGCCACTGACCGTGTAATCTGGGGGTTCACAACCGCTCAGGAACAACGGTGAATCCCCTTCGAAAAATTCTTGTCAGTGCGCTGGTGCTCGCACTCAGTGGAATTTTCGCGCCTGCACTCATCGCCGCGCCCGCCGTTGCAGCAGCACCCGAGAACCCGACGTTCCGACAGTTCGATAACGGACGAATTCGAATTGGTTCCGGCGCGGGCGAGGCATCAGTAACGGCCACGGGCGTGCTGCGTGGACCTCAGTACCATTCTCCCGACGGCAACTGGTACAACCTCACCATCGGAAACAACACTCTGGATTCAGCAATTGGCGTTGGCGGTGATGGCAGCTCGAACTGGAACCTCAACGGCGTGATCCTCGAGGGCTCCGTTTCGAGCGTGACTTTCGATTACTCAGAATTCATTGCCACCGAGGCCCGCGGAACCGGTGCAATCGGCTACGGGTCTATCACGTCCACCGGCACCACGACAGTGAATGGGGCCCCGTTGCGGGTCACAAATCGGTACACATTGGGAGCCGATTCGGGCTTCATCCGGGTGACCACATCGGTAACCAACCTTGGTGAAGCGACCGCCACCAATATTCGGACCTGGGTCGGCACTCGAGACGACTGGATTGGCAATTCGGACGTGTCGACCAAGCAACGCGGAAGCCTCACCACCACAGAGTTTGTCGCCAGTACAAGTTCGTCGGAACGTTCCCCCGCAATTAAAATTTCGACCGGTTCCGAGGGAGCGCTGTTTTACTCGACGAGCCCGCGCGCAAACACCCAGATTGCGGGATGCTGCAGTTTTTCCAACGCGTACCGCGCTGACCCACTCACCAACGCAACCCAGCTGTATGGTGACGGGTCGTATGCACTATTTGTGCGCCTCGACGACCTGGCTCTCAATCAATCTGACAGCTACACCTGGTACTACGCAGCGGGTGAAATTTCGACCCTCACGGAAACCATTTCCGAAGTTGCACAGGCCGCAGCCTCATGGTCCGATCAGTCCGTCACCGACATCGCTGAGAATGGCCAACCATATTCCGATGGGGTGAGCGCGAGCGGATCTGGTGGCATCACCTATTCGGTACTGTCCGGGGCGTTGCCCGACGGTCTTACGCTCAATTCTGAATCGGGCTCGCTGACGGGAACACCGTCGATCAATGGCACCTACACCTTTGTCGTTCGCGCCACCGCAGTCAGTGGTGATTCGACGGCGACGAGCGATTCACCGGAACTCACAATTGTTGTCGGTGAGCGACCCACTTTTACGGACATGACGGTGCTGCCACTCGCATCGGCCGATATTCCCCTCTCCGACGGGGTCGAAGCCGCAGGATACCCGTCACCGACGTACAGCATTGTGGATGGGGCACTGCCTGCCGGGTTATCCCTGGACCCGAATACGGGTGCGATAACCGGCACCCCCACGGTACGCGGAGCCTCCAATTTTTCGATTATGGCTACCAACGCCTTCGGCAGCACGGAAACCCCCAACCTGTCCATCGCCGTGACACGGTCACCGCGCATCAACAGCATTGATGGAATACCCGTTCGGGTGGGTCGCGGTGCAGAGTTTTCGGGATCGATGTCGACATCTGACGACGTTGATGGATTTGTGGTGTCCTCGGGTTCGCTTCCACCAGGGCTTTCGCTCAACTCGGTGAATGGGGTGATTGCAGGGACAGCGACATCAAACGGCACCTATTCGTTTGTGCTGCGTGCCGCGAATGCCGACGGGTTTGTGGACTCCGATCCCATCTCAATCACCGTAGGCCAGGCTCCAGTAATTGACGACGGCGCAGTCGCCTCCAGCGCACACAGTTCTGAGCTTTTTATCGACGGTGTTTCGGCGTCCGGATACCCGCTTCCCACCTATTCGATCGCCGAAGGCTCGCTGCCCGAAGGGGTTACCCTCAATGAATCCACCGGCGAGATCACGGGAACACCCGTTACGACCGGAAGCTTCAATTTCACCATCACTGCGGCAAACGAATTCGGCCAAATCACAGTGGGTACTTTCGACTTGGCCCTCACCGTGGCACCAGGCTGGACGGATTCAGAACTCGAGGTCTCGATCCTTCGTGGCGTTCGATACACTGATTCACTTGTGGCGCACGGGACACCGGCACCCCGATATTCGGTGGCATCAGGAATACTGCCCACAGGGCTGACGCTCAACACGGAAACCGGTGAACTCAGCGGAACACCCACCCGCCTCGGGGATTATGCGTTTAGCATTGAGGCCTCGGGCGAGGGCTACCGCCTGACGTCCGACATTTTCGAATTCAGTATCGAACAGTCGCCTGTTTTCACCGAGACGTACAGCGTCGGTTCAGTGATTGTCGGGGATGCACTGTCAGATCAGGTCTCGACCACAGCATGGCCTGCTGCCTCATTTAGCCTTTCCAGTGGCCGACTGCCAACGGGAGTCATCCTGTCCTCCACGACGGGAGCGTTGGCGGGAACCCCATCGGAAGCCGGCACCTTCTCGTTCGCCGTTTTGGCCACCAACTCACGGGGTACCGCGGAACTGCACGCGACCATCGTGGTGCAAACCGAACCCGCGCCACCTACACCCGAAACGCCGGAAATAACGGAACCCGAATCGGAGACACCGGCAGAAACCACCATCCAATTTGATATTCCCGTCGGCATCGACGTAGTCGGCGCACCCGTGGTCATTCAATCCTCCGGCTTAGCACCAGGAGCCCCCTTCACCATCACCGTCAGGTCAACGCCGCAGGTTGTCGGTTCGGGATCCGTGAATGAACTCGGGGAAATTGGCACCACGATTGGAATACCAGGCAACCTCGAGCCCGGCTGGCATTCCATCACCGTGGACAGCACCAGTGTTTCCGGCGAAGCATCGAGCGAAGTTATCTATTTCGAAATTACGGAATCGCAAATCCTCGAAACCATCTCGAGCACGCCTCCCACCCCCGCGGAAGAAGCGTCAAGTCTGACCGATGACGACGAATTTTACGCAGAACAAGGAATAGACCCTGCAACAATCGTCACCACGGCGACAGTCAACGCACAGGTCGCACAGGTCGCCACCGTCGTCGCATCGGTCGCACTGGTGTCCGCCGTCGCCGGTGCTGCGGGGGCCGCATCTGCTGCCGGATCAGCAGGCTCTGCTGCAGGATCCGCACGAACGATGACTGCCCGAGGCCCCGCATCGACCAACTCTGCTTCGGGATCAGGTTCTAACCATAAGTCCAGCGAATCTGGCTCAGCAGAATCCGAGGAAGCGGAAGCCGACTACGGGAACCTCGAAGCCGAGCACGATGACTTCACCCACGGTGAATCCCGATGGGGTGACCGACTGGGCATGTGGAAATTCGCGGCGTTGCGCGCAGTGGATCACATCGGGGCTCGCCTAGCGGAATCGACCAGCGCGCTCTCCCCCGTCCTATCCCGCATCATCAATGATGGTTCGTACCTGCGGGCAATGCTCGGCAGCCTCTCGGTCTTGCCCTACATCGCTGCGGCGATACTGGGCATACTGGCCGTCGACCCGACGGCAGAAAACCTTGCCTCAAGCGCACTCGTTGCACCGGTCATCGCCATCCTGGTACTCGGCGTAATCGACGCATTTGCCGGCCTCGTCGGTGTCACCGCCCTGACCATCACCAGCATCATCGTTCACCCCATCACCGTGCTCGGCGACATTCGATACCTGCTGTCCATGTTCATCCTCGGGTTCGCGCCCATCATCATGGCAACGACGTTCCGTAAAATTCGACGAGAACCAGCGGGCAGCCGAATGGACGTGTGGGAACGTATCGTCGATATCGCACTCATCGCCTTTATTGCCTCCCTCACGACGGTGAGCCTCGTCAGTGGTGTTCCCGCATTTGCCGGCGCGAGTGTTCCCTTGGCAGATCACACGCTGACTATCGTGGTGTGGGTGACCGCGGTGGCCGTCGCACGTATCGGATTCGAAGAACTCGCAGCAGCGGCATTCACCGCACGATTGGATGCCGTCAACCCGACCGAGGTCAGCGGGCCAGGAACAGTGCAGCAGTGGCTGTCACTCGCGCTGAAGTACACGGTATTGGTCGTCATGATCGGAGACATGGTCGGTTGGGGCTGGCATTTGTGGGTCGGTGCGGCCGTCATTTTCCTTCCGGGAATTCTCTCGCTCGTGCTGCCCGAATTGCCCACCTTCTCGTGGGTTGCACAGCTCATGCCGGGAGGCCTTGCCGCACTGTTAGCTGCAACACTCATCGGAAACTGGAGCACAGATACCGTCACCTCGATTTTCGGTGCACTGCCCAACTTTGATCAGCTCTCGTTTATCTTGATCCCCCTCCCCGTCATCGTCATGGCCATTCTGGGAATGTTCGCATCCGAGGACGACAAGTGGTACCGCGCTCGCGGGCTCAATTCGGTTTATGTCCTCGGTGGCATTGTCGTGTTCGCGGCCACATTCTGGATCACCGATTTCATCGGGTCAGTCACGGACTAGAAACAACAACAAGGCCCCGAAATATCGGGGCCTTGTGTGAAGTTACCGGTTATAGAACCTTTTTGACGACGCTGGACTTCAGGAAAATCTGACCAAAACCATCAACCTTGGCATCAATGTCGTGACCATCAGGACCATCCACCAAACGGATACTGCGCACCTTGGTTCCGACCTTGATCGACGTGGCACTACCCTTGACCTTCAAGTCCTTGACAATTGTGACAGCGTCACCGTCGGCCAAGACGTTTCCCACAGCGTCCTTAATCACGGACGCAGCCGCAGCTGCCTCGGCTTCGGCTTCGGCCTCGCCGGCGACCCATTCGTGGGCGCACTCGGGGCACACCAACAGTGCACCCATTTCATAGGTAAATTCGCTGCCACACTGCGGGCATGAGGGAAGAGAGTCAGTCATGGCACCAATTCTACCGTTGGGCTTTTTCCGATGTCGGTCGTTCGACGAGACGACCGATCACCGACAACACTGCGTTCGCGACACCTGCGACCAACAATGTTCCACCCAATTTTTCCCACGACAACGCGGTGAAACCAAAAAATTCGGTCGATAATGGCACCGTGAATTCAGCGACACACAACGCGTACATTGCGGCGACAATCCACGCTCGCGGGACGGTGAAAGGCTTTGACAGACCCGTGAGCACCCACAGTCCCGTGATTGCGATCACCAACGATGTAGCGGTGTGCGATTCCGACTCGGACCATCCGCCCCAGAAAGTCGCCCACACATTGATCCCTACAATTGCTGCACCGACCGCCACACCCGCAGGAATGCAGAACATCAACGATCGACGCAGAAATCCGGGCACATACCGCTGGGCGTTGGGCAGCAACGCCAAGGCAAAAGAAGGCAACCCGATAGTGAAACCGTCGATGGCGGACAGCTGGCGAGGAAGGAACGGGAACGACCACAGAGCAATCCCAAACACCACTGCGATGGTCATCGCCCATGACGTCTTAGTGAGGAACAGCCTCGACACTCGTTCAATGTTCGCGATGACTTTGCGACCCTCAGCCACAACGCCGGGCAGCGACGAGAAACGGCCATCCAACAACACCACATTGGACACCGCCTTCGTCACCGCAGAACCGTTACCCATCGCGATACCCAGATCGGCGCGTTTCAACGCCAATGCGTCGTTGACACCATCCCCCGTCATGGCCACCACTTCGCCATTGCGTTTGAGGGCTTGCACGATGCGCAGTTTTTGGTGCGGTGAAATGCGTGCACACACGCTCACAGAGCGAATGTGCGCGCTCAAAGCATCGTCTGCCATTGCATCAATCACATCGCCCGTCAAGGTGCCGCCCTCATGCAAGCCAGCTTGGTTGGCAATCACACGCGCCGTTTGCGGGTAGTCCCCCGTGATCATGATGACTTGAATGCTGGCGGAATGACAGTCCGCAATGGCTTGGGGGATTTCAGCGCGCAAGGGGTCACTCAAACCCATCAAGCCCAACCACTCAAACTCAAAGTCATGCGCGGTGCTGGGCCAAGCGTCACCGACAAACCGCCCTTGCGCGACCGCCAACACACGCAAGCCGTCAGAAGCCATCGCATGCACCACCTCACCCCATTGGGCTTGCAGTTCGGGCGCGAGATGACACAAGCTCATCACGGCCTCTGGCGCGCCTTTGGTCGACACAATGTGCGCGGCGTCTTCGCTGACGCGCCACACATGCGACATGGCACGCAAAGCAGGGCTCAAGGCATAGGTGTGCACCAAATCCCAATCTGGATGCAGATGGCCCGTGTCATTCAGCCAGGTTTGCCCCAAGGCATGGAATGCAATTTCCATGGGATCAAATGGCTCAGGCGCACTCGCCAAGATGGCGTGCTCCACCAAACCGTGAAAATCTTCTGGCAGAGATTCGCCATCCACATGGAACACGCGCGGGGCCGATGCTGCCCCCACCGCCAAAGCCGCCACCTTCATGCGGTTTTCAGTCAAAGTGCCCGTCTTGTCGGTGCACAACACGGTGGTGGCCCCCAAGGTTTCAATCGCATTGATGTGTCGCGTCAACACCCCCTCTTGCGCCAGACGGTGCGCACCCAAGGCCGGAAAAATAGCCAGCACCACGGGGTACTCCTCGGGCAAGATGGCCATCGCCAAAACAATGCCAGACAACAGCGCAGGCAGCCATGCCCCATCGCGCAACCCCAAGGTGAGCACCATCGCCACACACAAGAAAAAAGTGATCCACGCCAGCACTTTCACCAGCTGCGCGGTTTGTTTTTGCAAGGGCGTCAAGCCCGCTTCAATTTGGTTCAAAGACGCCCCAATGCGTCCCATCTGACTGCGCATGCCTGTGGCGGTGACACGCACCACGCCTTGACCGCGAATCACAAAAGTGCCACCGAACACCGCAGACAACTCATCGCCTCCAGGTTGCTGACTGTGCGCCAAGGCTTCATCGAACTCAGCCCCCAGCTTGGTCACGGCCAGGGACTCTCCGGTCAACAAAGACTCATCCACTTGCAATTGGTCAGCGTGCAGCACCCATGCATCGGCGGCAATGCGATCTCCCTCGGCGATGTACAACACATCGCCCACCACCACCTCACGCGAAGGCACGCTGATGCGCTGGCCATCACGCATCACTTGCGCAAAAGGTTGGCTCAATTGCCGCAGCGCATCTATGGCAGCCTCTGACTTACCTTCTTGATAGAAGGTCAAGCCCAACACCGCCAACACAAAAATGAACAGGGTGACGCCTTCGGTCAAATCACCCAACACCAAATACAGCGAAGCCGCCAACACCAGCAACGCAAACATCGGCTCACGCAACATGGTCAACAAGCGGCCCCAGACACTGCGCCGCTCTGCGGCGTCGAGTGCATTCATCCCATCATGCGCAAGGTGTTGAGCTGCTTGTTCAGAGGTCAGGCCAGTGAGAGAAGACGTCATGGTGAAATTCAAAGAGCGTGCGTTGTCGCATGATGAGTCATTTTGGCGCGATTCATTTGTCGCTATGATTTATTAGATAGCCAACCATCACGCCTCACCCATCATATTTGCCACTATGCCCCGCATTCAATTAGGTGCCTCGCTGTCTGAAAAGCTAGCCCAGACCTTGGAAACAAGCATTCGAGAAGGCAAACTCAAAACGGGTGAAAAACTTCCCACCGAAAACGCGTTGGTGCAAAAGCATGGGGTTAGCAGAACCGTGGTACGTGAAGCGTTTTCGCGGCTCAAAACATTGGGGCTCATTGAAACGCGACAAGGCTCAGGCGCCTTTGTGAAAGCGCTTCCAACGCCAGACACCGGAAAACTCAAACTCATCCCAGACGGCTCGGTCGATGCGGTCTTGAAAGTCGTCGAAGTCAGACGTGCCCTCGAAGCTGAATCGGCGGCCCTCGCCGCCGAACGCAGAACCACCAAGTCACTGCAAAAAATCAAACAAGCCATGCGCGCGCTCGACAAGGCCGTGGCAAGCGGCGGTGATGGCGTGAGCGAGGATGTGGCCTTTCATGCCGCCATTGCGCAAGCGGCGAACAACCCTTTTCTCTTAGACACCCTGTCTTACCTCAATCAGTTTTTAGAAAACGCCACGCGTGTCACCCGTGCCAACGAAGCCACGCGCGCAGACTTAGAAGATGCGGTGCGAGACGAGCACCAGGCCATCGTGCAAGCCATTGAAGCTGGCGACGTCAAAGCCGCCCGCCAAGCAGGGACCAAGCACATGCTCAACGCGGCCAAACGCATTGGCAAGGCTGACCCCGTCTTTTGGACCTCGCAAGGACTCGCGCTGGCCAAACCCCTGCGAACCGAGCTGACAAAACCCAAAATCTAACCCCTGCATCACGGGTTACCCCCTAGGCTGAGTGCCTGATTAGTTCAAGATAATTTGTCATACAACCTGACAGCATGATTGCTATTCAGGTTGCTGCTCTTAACAATCAGGAGACACGATGTCAAAGACTTTTCTCAGCAAAAAATGGGTGGCAGCACTCGCCGCCACTGCCGCATTTGCCGCATTTCCCACACAAGCCCAAACCGTTTTGAAAATGGGTCACGTGCTGGCCAAAGGCTCTCACTACGATGTGGGCGCCAATGTGTTTTGCGACACGCTCGACAAAAATACCCAAGGCCGCTACAAGTGCCAGGTCTACCCTGCCAGCGCTTTGGGTGGTGAACGCGAAGAAATTGAAGCTGTACAAATCGGCACACAAGACTTGGTCATCACCTCCACAGGGCCCGTCGGCAACTTCGTCCCTGAAATGAAAATCGTGGACGTGCCCTTCTTGTTCCGTGACTACGACCACGCACGCAAAGTGTTGGACGGGAAAATTGGTCAAGACATGTTGGCCAAGTTCAGCAACCACAGATCGGAAGAGCACACGTCTGAACTCCAGTCACTA
>CALBMG010000008.1 GCA_937896185.1 uncultured Microbacteriaceae bacterium
TTGCCCACCGGGTACTCGCTGGGGTTCGTGATCTGGATGATTTTCTTGTCATCAGTGGTCACGTTGTAAATGACGCTGGGTGCAGTGGCGATCAGGTCGAGTCCGAACTCACGTTCCAAACGTTCCGTAATGATTTCGAGGTGCAGCAAGCCCAAGAAACCACAACGGAAACCGAAGCCCAATGCGACTGAAGTTTCGGGTTCGTATGTGAGAGATGCGTCAGACAGCTTGAGTTTGTCCAAAGCCTCGCGAAGTTCAGGGAAATCGCTGCCATCAATGGGATACAGGCCCGAGAAGACCATCGGTTTCGGATCGGTGTAACCGGGCAAGGCGTCGCTCGCAGGGTGCTGGTTATTGGTGACAGTGTCTCCCACCTTGGACTGGCGCACATCCTTCACGCCGGTAATGAGGTATCCCACCTCACCAACACTCAAGCCCTTCGATGGGGTGGGCTCGGGAGACGAAACACCGATCTCCAAGAGTTCGTGGGTCGCCTTCGTCGACATCATCTGAATGCGCTCGCGTGGAGTCAATGTGCCGTCGATAACACGTACATAAGTGACCACACCACGGTAAGCGTCGTAAACCGAGTCAAAAATCATGGCTCGAGCCGGTGCGTCCTTCTCACCAACGGGCGCAGGAATCTTGCCCACTACGCGGTCCAAAAGTTCTTCTACTCCCGCGCCGGTCTTACCGGAGACACGCAAGACGTCCTCGGGCTTGCCGCCAATCAGCGAAGCCAACTCGCGTGCGTATTTCTCGGGGTCAGCAGCAGGCAGATCGATCTTGTTGAGAACAGGAATAATTTCCAGATCGTTTTCCATCGCCAGGTACAAGTTCGCCAATGTCTGCGCTTCAATACCCTGTGCTGCATCAACCAAAAGGATTGCTCCCTCACACGCAGCCAACGAACGAGAAACCTCATACGTGAAGTCAACGTGGCCTGGAGTGTCGATCATGTTCAACGCATAGCTCTTGCCGTCAACCTCCCACGGCATACGGACGGCCTGGCTTTTGATGGTGATACCGCGTTCTCGCTCGATATCCATACGGTCGAGGTACTGAGCACGCATGGAACGTTCATCTACAATTCCCGTGATTTGCAGCATACGGTCAGCCAATGTCGATTTTCCGTGGTCGATGTGCGCAATGATGCAGAAATTGCGAATGATCGACGGGTCGGTGGCAGAGGGCACAGGTGATTGAGTGGCGCGTGGCATTGTGTCTTTATTCTTTCACACGACAGGCCCGGAAATCTGCCACTAATAAGCAGACAGATCCCGAAACTTCTGGTAACGTTATCTCTTGGCTTACGTGTCTCGAGCCCTCTATCCTCAGGACACGGAATGACACCGGGATTCGCAACGAAACCCCTCCCGGTTCAGACAACCAGACAAAAGGAACCATTCAATTGGCAAACATCAAGTCGCAGATTAAGCGAATTAAGACCAACCTCAAGGCACAGGAGCGCAACCGCGCCGTCAAGAGCGAACTGAAGACTGTCGTGCGTGCAGCACGTGCAGCAATCACCGCTGGCGACAAGGACAAGGCAGCAGCAGCTGTTTCGACCGCCGGTCGCAAGCTCGACAAGGCCGTGAGCAAGGGTGTCATCCACAAGAACCAGGCAGCGAACCGCAAGTCGGCTCTGGCCAAGGCTTCGGCAGCACTCTAAGCAATAAACTCGTCCAAAGCCCCCGATCCGTCGGGGGCTTTGTCGTTCCCGGAAAGTCTGTGGGAACCATTAACTCCGATATCGCCACTCGAGCAGTGTGGAAAGTGAACAGGTCGTATTTGGACTAGCGTCCTCGGCGAGACACAACATCGACAACGCGTTCCACCGCATACACTGCATCACGGCCCTCGCCCTTAATTTGAGAATCCGCGTAAGCGACGGCGATGATTGCTCGGCCCAGACCCGCTTCGTCCCAGCCGCTCAAGGCGCGCCGTGCTTGTTCAATCTGCCACGGCGCCATACCCAAAAGCTTGGTGGCTTCAGCTGTTTTTCCCCGAAAACCCCCGACCTTCGCCAACTGACGCAATTTCAGAGCAAAAACAGCAATCAACGGCACAGGATCGGCGCCGGTGTTGACCGCATGTCGCAAAAGCTCCAAAGCCTGCCCGCGACGTCCTTCAACTGCGGCATCCACCACGTTGAACGCCGTAACCTCGTGACGCCCGCCGTAATACTCGTCAACAAGCGATTGGTTAACTGTCCGGTCCCCGGCATCCTGAGCAATCTGACGAACAGCAGCAGCCAATTCGCCCAAATCGCCACCAAAGGCAGCCGCAAGGCTACGCACGCCACCGTCATCAGACACGGCCGAATGCCGATTGAGTTCTGAGCGAATGAACTGAAGCCTGTCTTTTTCGGACTTAATTTCTGCACATTCGGCTTCGAGCACCCGATCAGACTTCCGGAGTGCATCCAGCAGACGCTTGCCTCTATTACCGCCTGAATGTCGCATCATGACAATGACATCGTCGACGATCATCTCGAGGAACCTCAGGGCATCGTCAATGAATTCGTCAGTGCATGATTCGACATGTTCGATACGAATCAATCGTGGTTCCGCGAACAATGAGGGGCTCGCGTAATCGAAAAGTTGCCCAGAAACATAGTGAGAGGCGTCTAAGTCGGTGAACTCTAGTTCAGGATTCGCTGTGCGTAACCGGTCCCGCATCTCAGAAAATACTCGCTCGCCGAGGTAGTTTTCAGAGCCCGACACCAACACAATGGGCGTTTCACGAACCCCGTGCCACGGCACCTTTGTAGCGACCATTGTTCCTCCAATTGAATTCTAAGCGTCGTTCACGACTGATTACGGATGACGCTCGGCCCAGAAGGTAATCTGTCCCGAAACCTTGGACAGTACGACGGTTCCGCTTGTGTCTGAACGAACCACACGACTTCCAGCAGATTCAACCATGTGAACAGCGTCGTCGGTTGGATGCCCGTAACCGTTACCTGCCCCAACCCCCACAATCGCAACGGCCGCT
>CALBMG010000009.1 GCA_937896185.1 uncultured Microbacteriaceae bacterium
CGATGTGCCGATGAACGCATCTCATTGGCCGAGCTGGCTGAACTGGGTCGTTACACTGACCGACCCGAATGGGTGGCCTCGGCGCGATTCCTTGCGTCTGTGCCCGAACTGCTCGGTGCATCTCACGCGAACGACCTCGACCCATCCGAGCTCTTAATTCGCGCAATCAATGTAATTTCTGGGGCGTCAACCGAGCTGCATCACGCGATCTTTGGCCCGTTGACCATGCTCGTAATCGATGACGCCCACGATCTGTCGCCACTGCAGTGGCGGCTCATCGAAGCCTGTGCTGCCCGCGGTATCACTGTTGTCGCGTTCGGAAACCCCGATACTGCCACCACATCGTTCCGTGGTGGCGACAGTGCCAGCTTTGGTCGTGCCTTGTCCGCTGAGGCGGTCGCCGAAGTCAGCCTGGAATCCGTCTATATCGGCGACGACGTCATGGCGCGACTTGTCGCAGAATTCACGGGTCGGATCGGTCAACAGGGCGACCCTGCGGTGCGCAAATCCCCATATCGCGGCGTGGCTGTGGACATCCGCCACAACGTCAGCAGTTCGGCTGTGCGGCAATACGACGCGATTGCCCGTCACCTGCGCGTGCGCCATGGGGCGGGTGTCGGATTCGACGAGATGGCCGTGGTGGTGCGCAGCGGATCACAGGCCGAAGCCATCATCGCTCACCTGGTCTCGGCAAACATACCCGCGTATGCGGAAACCACCGGTCGTCCGCTGCGCGACAATCCCGCAGTGCGTGATCTGCTGACCATTGTGGGGGTCGGAATCGGCATGGCGGGATTTGCTGTGACCGTCGACACCGTCGACTCACTGTTGCGGGGGCCTTTCACCCGTTTCGATTCCCTCACACTTCGAGCGTTGCGTCGCCGGCTGCGCAGCGACGAAATCACCCGGGTTGCGGCACGAAACGAGCAACGACCCGAAGGTGCGGCACGGGAAAGCGCACGATCAGCAGCGGCCCTACTCGTCGAAGCGCTCAACAATCCTGAAATTCTGGAATCTCTTCCCGCACACATTTCTCGTCGAGCGGTCAACCTCGCAACTGTGCTCGGCGAGCTCAACCGTTCACGGCACCTTCCGATAGACGAGCTGTTATGGATGGTGTGGGACGCCAGCGGGCTCTCTCGTCTGTGGCTGAACCGTTCGCGTGTGCCCGGCGCACTAGGGGTTGACGCTAATCGTTCCCTCGACGCCGTCATGGCGCTGTTCCAAGCCGCGGCCGCATCGCTCGATGTCACACCCGATGAAAGCGCCTCGGTGTTCATCACCCGCATGCTGGACCAACAAGTCCCCGACGACACTCTCTCGCCCCGAGCCACCGGTGGCAGCGTTGTTGTGTGCACGCC
>CALBMG010000010.1 GCA_937896185.1 uncultured Microbacteriaceae bacterium
GACCCGCACCCGGTCGAGGACTTCCTGTTCACCTACTACAGCCTGCGGGTGCGCCAGTTGCGGGCCTGGCATCCCGGCTACGGCACCGCGCTGGCCGGCGCGTCGGCCCGCCACTACCTGGGCCGGGCCGGCTACGTCGCCGGCCCCGACGGGGTCACGGTCGGCGCCGATCACCTGGCGCGCGCGGTAGTGCACCGGCTCGCCGCGGCGGCGCGCGGCGCGCGCGCTGGGCGCGGCCGCGCCGATTCCGCCGCAATACCTGCGGGCGAAGCCGTAATTACTGCCCGACGGTGATGTCTGCCGTCGACGGCGGGTTTGCGCCCTGACGGGTCACGGTGATTGCCGCGCACTGCAAGGCATCGTTGATCAGCTTCGTCACGGTGGCATCGTCCAACATGTGCAACGCACCCCGCTTCTCGACCGTCAACAAACCACGCAACGACATCGAGGCCAGAAGCGCTGCCATGAACGAATCACCCGCACCGATTGTGTCCTCAACGGTCACACGGGGTGCAACGTGGTACGACATGCTGTCGTCGCTGGTGACCACAACGGCACCCTCGCCGCCACGAGTCACGATAACGAGCGCGGGACCCATTACTGCCCATGCACGCGCCGTATCCTCGAGGCTGCGGTCGGGGTACAACCATTCCACGTCCTCATCGCTCGCCTTGATGATGTCGGCGAGGCGCACATACTGCTCCACAGTCTTCACTGCCTCGGCGCGGTCCCCCATCAACGCGGGACGCGCATTGGGGTCGTAACTGACGATGCAGTCAGGACGCAGACGTTCGATTGTCGCCAAAACGTGTGCACCGCCCGGCTGCAACACCGCACCAATCGAGCCCGTGTGCACCGCCTTGGGCAGGAAATCAATGTCGTCGGTCCAGTCCCAGTCGATATCAAACACGTACTGCGCGGAACCGTCCGGCTGAATTGTCGCCGTCGCGGTCGATGTGCGATCGGCATCAATCGAACGAGCGGTCAACCACACATCGCTGTCGGCGGTGTGACGCGAAATCAGGTCACCGTATTCGTCATCCGCGAAACGCGTGGACAGTGCGGCGTGCAACCCCAGACGGGAAGCCCCAATCGCCACGTTCAACGGGCTACCGCCCGGGTGTGCGTGGTCTTCACCATCGTGACGGACGACATCGATAAGCGCCTCGCCGATGGCAAGTACGTCGGGACCCTGTGAACTCATGACAGCAGATTACCGCCGACGAGTGGTGTCTTGCACCTCGCCGATGAGCTCTTCGATAATGTCCTCCAGGAACAGCACACCCACGGTCTCGCCGGCGATATCAAAAACACGGGCAATGTGTGCTCCAGTGCGGCGCATCGCCGCCAATGCGTCCTCGAGGTCAAGCTCGGAATACACCGATACCAACTGGCGGATGCGCTTCGGCGGCACGGGAAGATCCGCTTCATTTTCGCGGATACCGATGACGTCCTTCAGGTGCACATAGCCCGTCGGTTCACCCTCGGGGTTCACGAGAACATAACGACTGAAGCCGCGCTGTGCGACCTCGCGTTCCACATCACGAGCGGACGCCGCCTCGGGTAACGACACGATGGACCCCAACGGCACCGTGACATCGCTGACCTTTTTTGCGGTGAATTCGATCGTCGCACTCACAGCACCCGAACGGTCCTCGAAGACGCCCTCTTTTTGGGATTGTTCAACGATCGTCGCCATCTCTTCCAACGTGAATACCGACTGCGCCTCGGACTTCGGTTCAACACCCAGCAGTCGAACGATGCCATTCGCCACGGCGTTCAAGGCGACAATGAACGGTCGGAAAATCCACGCGAACCCGACGAGCAACGGCGCGAGAATCAGCACCGCACGATCGGGGACAGAAAAAGCCAGGTTCTTGGGAACCATTTCGCCCACCACAACATGCAAATAAGTGACGATACCGATCGCG
This sequence comes from uncultured Microbacteriaceae bacterium, assembly GCA_937896185.1. Taxonomy (GTDB): domain Bacteria; phylum Actinomycetota; class Actinomycetes; order Actinomycetales; family Microbacteriaceae; genus MWH-TA3. The sequence goes on from CALBMG010000010.1 coordinate 1,932, forward strand.
GTTGCGACCGAAATTCCCGCCACTACGTCCTCGGGCAGAGCTGTGCCGTGCAGTGCACCCTCCATGAGGTGGTGCAGTGCGGGTTCCGACACCCCGAGGATGAGCAGGGAGCACACGGTAATACCCAACTGGCTGGTCGCCAGCATCAAAGTGGCGTTCTCCATGGCACCCAAGGCGATCTTTGCCGACCAGGCACCCTGTTCTGCCAGTGGTTCAATCTGCGAGCGTCGTGCAGCAATGACGGCGAACTCTGCAGCCACAAAGAATGCATTAAAACCGAGAAGCACAATCAGCCACAACAGCGAAATCAGATCGTTCACGGTTGCACCTCCTCGGGAGTGAATCGAACCCGGTCAATGCGACGACCGTCCATTCGCTCAATTACGAACGTGCCGTCACAGGCCTCGATGATGTCGCCCACCTCGGGGATTCGGCCCAGTTCAGCCAACAAGAATCCACCCACCGTTTCCCAGGGACCGTCCTCGGGAACATCCACATTGGCCCGTTCGGCTAGTTCGTCGGGTCGCAAACTCGCGGGGAACGTCACCCAGTTTCGCCCACGCACCACATCGGCCTTGGTGCGGTCGTGTTCGTCACTGACCTCGCCAATGAGCTCCTCGATGAGGTCTTCCAGCGTTGCGACGCCGGCGGTCCCGCCGTACTCGTCCACCACAATCGCCATCTGATATCCACGGACACGCAATTCCGCCAACAAGTCGTCAAGGGACATCGTTTCGGGTACTCGCAGCGCCTCGCCCTGCAGCGCGCTCGCCGGAACTTCGGAGCGGCGCTCGCGAGGAACGGCAACCGCCTGTTTTACGTGAACCACGCCCACAACATCGTCAGAGTTTTCACCGATCACAGGGAAACGGGAGTGGCCCGTCTTGCGAGTCAGCTCGATAATCGTGTCGGCAGTGTCACCGCGTTTGACCGTAGCGAGCCGTGTGCGCGGGGTCATGATGTCCTGAGCCTCGTGTTCCGAAAAAGACAACGCCTTTGACAACAGAGTGGCGGTGTCGTGTTCCAGCCCGCCGTGCAACGTCGAGTGTCGTACCACCGATGCCAATTCCTCGGCGGTTCGCGCCGACGACAGTTCCTCCTTGGGCTCGACACCAAAAATGCGCACGACAGAATTAGCCGATCTCACAAGCAACCAGATGATGGGCGAAAAAACCCACGTGAATGCCAGCTGGAACGGTGCAACGAATTTCCCCACAACACGCGGTGTGGCGATTGCGAGGTTCTTCGGCGCCAGTTCGCCAACAATCATGGACAGCATCGTGGCCAGGGCGACGGCCATAATCGTGGACACCACATCGGCTGTGACGACGCCAAGTCCGGCTCCGGTCAACATCGGCGTAAGCATCACACCGATCGCGGGCTCCATCGTCCACCCCGTCAACAACGTCGTCAGGGTGATACCCAGCTGGGCCGAGGACAAATGCGTCGAGGTGCGCGTGAGAGCAGAAATTACGGGACCAAACCCGGTTTCGCCATTATTTTTTCGTGCTTCGAGCTCTGCACGATCGAGACTGACGAGGGAAAATTCACTCGCAACAAACAATCCGGTACCGATGGTGAGCAGCACGCCCACGCCCAACATGACCCACTCGTTCACGCCTCACCACACTCGTCAGAGAATGCGTTCCGAGGCGTGCAACTATCAGAACCGTCCATGCCTTCAGTGTAAACGATGAAGTTTCCGAAAACAGGTCGGATGCCCCCAGTTCGTGAGTAGGCTAGACGGGATGCGCCTACGGCGTTGCACATAGTTCTCAACGATGGAGAGTGAAGAGCAGGGTGTCCGATACAGTGACCAACTCCTCTGATGCCGAGGATTTCGGCGCAAACGAATGGCTCGTAGAAGAAATGTACGAGTCCTGGGTAAAGGACCCTAACTCGGTCGACCAGGGCTGGTGGACAACTCTCGAGGCGTATGCCACCCACAAGGGACTACCTCAGCCCGGCGGAACGGCATCGGCCGCCCCCGTCGCAGCCGCAGCCCCCGTTGCTGACACGCCTAACAGCACCGGAGTGCTTCCCACACTGGACTCACAGCCCGCCGCACGCACCACCTCTGTACAGCCTCAGACCGCGCCCATTCCCGCACAGGCCCCCGCAGCGAGCGTGCCCAGCGTAGAGCGCGAAACCGAGGACTCCGTCACCATTCTCAAGGGCATGCCCAAGGCCCTCGCCGCGAACATGGACGCCTCCATCAGCGTCCCCACTGCGACCAGCGTGCGCACAATCCCCGCGAAACTGATGATCGACAACCGCATCGTCATCAACAACCACCTGCGCCGCACCCGCGGTGGCAAGGTGTCGTTCACCCACATCATCGCGTGGGCCATGGTGAAGGCGCTGAAGTCGTTCCCCAGCCAGAACGTTTTCTATGACGAGCCCGACGGCAAACCCGCCGTAGTCACCC
>CALBMG010000011.1 GCA_937896185.1 uncultured Microbacteriaceae bacterium
CGTTGATTTCGTGAGTCAGTGTCTCAAGCTCTGCACCACCAGCCATTGCCTTGGTTAGCTCTTCAAGCTGAACGTTCTTGCGCTCAAATGCGTTGAGTAGCTTTCCACGGTTTAGTAGGTAGAAGCGGTCGCCAACTAGGTAAGCGTGGTGCGGGTTGTGAGTAATAAACACAACCGAGACGCCACGGTCTTTAGCGGCAAGAACATACTTCAGCACGATGCCCGACTGGCGAACACCGAGTGCACTGGTGGGCTCATCGAGGATGAGCACCTTCGCACCGAAATACACGGCACGAGCGATAGCAACCGCCTGACGTTCACCACCCGAGAGCGTACCAATCGGCTGGTTTGTGTCGCGCAGGTCAATGCCCATCTGCAACAGCTGTTCCTTGGCGACAGTCTTAGCCTTCTTCACATCGAGCAGGCCCAGAGGCTTCCACCACTTGGTGGGCTCGTTGCCGATGAAGAAGTTACGCCAGACCGACATCAGAGGAACCGTGGCGAGATCCTGGAACACGGTAGCGATACCGCGCGCAAGGGCGTCACGAGGCGAGCTGAAGTCCGCAGACTGGCCCTCCACACGGAAGTCACCCGACGAGTGCTTGTGCACACCGGACAGGATCTTGATCAGAGTCGACTTGCCGGCACCGTTGTCACCCAGAACACAGGTGACGGAGCCGGGGTTCACACGCAGGCTGACATCGTTCAGTGCGATGACGTTACCGAAAGCCTTGCCAACGCGGTCAAGCTCGAGGGCTGGGATTACAGTGTTTTCGCTCATTTGCGTGCTCCGCTCGCGCGACGGGAAATAAAGGTGTTGACCATAACGGCCGAGAACAGGATGACACCGAGGAAGGTCGAAACCCAGTCCTGGTCCCACAGAGCATACGGAATACCGATAGCGGCGAGACCCATGATGGCAGCACCAATCGATGCACCAATTGCGGATCCTGCACCACCGGTCAACAGGGTTCCACCCACTGCAGCAGCAATGATGTAGTAGAACTCCTGGCCGACACCCTGTCCAGCCTGCATACCGCGAAGGCGAAGCAGGAACATGGCGCCCACGAGAGCTGCAGCAACCGAGGTCATGACAAACAGTGTGATCTTGGTGCGGGCCACAGGGACACCGGCATTACGGGCGGCGTTAGCGTCGCCACCGGCTGCGAAAATCCAGTTACCGAAAGTGGTGCGAGTCAGCAGCCAGGTAGCGAAGATCGTGAAACCAATCCACCACACAGTGGTGATCTGGAATTCAGCGTCACCCACGGTGAAGGTGGTGGCAAAGAATTCGCGCATCATCTCGAAGTCTTCTGCCTTGTCCACACCCGAAACGCGAACGGTTCCAGTGAACATCTTGGTGACAGCGAGGTTAGCGCCCTTGAGGACAAAGAAGGTAGCCAACGTCACAATGAACGAGGGCAGACCAGTCTTGATAACCAGGTATCCGTTCACAAAGCCGACAATGGCAGCAAAGATGAGGGTGGCGAGGAGCGCCTGCAAAATGCTGAAGCCCCACTCCGAGATGAACATACCCATCATCAGACCCGCGGTACCGACCATGACACCGGACGACAGGTCAAACTCGCCGGCGATCATGAGCAACGCCACAAACACGGCGACGATACCCACGGGTGCGGCGAAGTCAGTCCAACCGGCGGTACCGTTCAGCGTGGTGAACATGCCGGTGGTGTCCACCGAAGCGAACATGATGTAAATAACAATTGCACCAAGCAGCGCGCCGAACTCTGGGCGTCGCATCATCTTGGTCAGAGTCGAAACCCGACCGATGCGCTCATCGGTCTTGGTTGCAGTCTTATCTGCCATAGCTTTGTAACTTTCTCCTGTAAGTGAAAGGGTGGTTGGCGGAAGTGACTTCCACCAACCACCCCAAGGAATCTAGCTAGAGACTAGCGAGTACCTGCTTCTACGTAGCCCATGATGGCCTCTACGTTGTCCGAGGTGACGAAGCCGGGGCCGGTGTAGACGGGGAGTCCACCACCGAGCTCGTGAGCGTTGGTCAGCGCCAGGTACAGAACGACGACGGACATGTAGCCCTGTGCGTACTGCTGCTGGTCGATAGCGAATGCCATCTTGCCGTCCTTGATCGCGGTCAGAGCGTCAGCCGACATGTCGACGGTACCGATGATTGCGTTGCGGCCGGTTGCTTCCGAAGCGGGCATTGCAACACCGGTTGCGATGTCAGCGTTCAGTGCGAAGATGCCGTCGATCTCGGGGTCAGCTTCGAGAGCTGCCTCGACCTTGGCTTCTGCACCAGCAACGTCAGCGAGGCCACCGTCAATGTTGAAGTTCACAACTTCACCGTTGAAGGTCTCGGCTGCACCTGCACAGCGGTCCTGGAGGCCAACGTTTGCGGCTTCCTGGATGGGGCAGAGGATCTTGGTTGCGCCGAGCTCGTTGAACTTCAGGCCAGCCTCACGACCAGCGACGATTTCGTCCTGACCGATGTGGGTGATGGCGCCGAGGTCCTTGAAGACTGCCGAACCGGAGTTCATGGTGACGGTGGGGATGCCTGCAGCGTCAGCAGCGAGCATTGCGTCCTTGATGGCGTCGGGGTCCGGTGCCGAAGCAGCGATAGCGTTGCAGCCACCCGAAACACCGGCGTCGATGGTCGAAGCCTGCTTGGCCGAGTCGTTGCTCGAGCCCTGGTAGTCCAGAGTGATGCCGAGGTCAGCTGCTGCTGCTTCTGCACCCTTCTGTGCGACCGACCAGAAGGTTCCGCCGTCGCCGTGGGTGTAAACACAGATCTTGATGTCTGCGTTGGGGTTCTCGGTCGCGGTTTCGGTTGCGGCGGGGGTTGCCGAACAACCAGCCAGCGACAGAGCAGCTACTGCAGCGATTGCTGCCAGCTTCTTGATAGCCATTGTTGGTGCCTCTCTTCGTTGAGTAATGAGATTGAAAGTGGTCCAAAGGGGAAGACCTCTTACATAAGTAAGTATGTCCTATCATTAGGACTAAACAACACAAAATCTGTCATCGTTACCGAACTGAAACCGAAATATTATGTGGAGGACTCGGTGACACGATGATGAGCCACTTACACAAGGAGTTCCGTACATGACGAAGGCAAAGATTGCCGGCGCACCCATTTCGTGGGGCGTGTGTGAAGTTCCCGGCTGGGGCCACCAGATGGTTCGCGACCGCGTACTCGCCGAAATGGTATCCGTCGGATACACCGCCTGCGAATTCGGACCGCTCGGGTTCCTCCCCGAATCACCCGCAGAACGCAAGGCTGTACTCGAGGCAGCAGGCCTGAGCGCCGTCGGCGGATTCGTGCCCGTCGTACTGCACAAGGCCGACCACAACCCGGTCCCCGAAATTACCGCCGAACTCGAAGTCTTCAAGGCCTGCGGCGCAACCGTCATGGTGCTTGCCGCATCAAGCGGCGAAGACAGCTATGACAGCCGTCCCGTCCTCACCGACGCCGAATGGGACACCATGCTGTCGAACCTCGGCACCCTGCGCGACCTCGCCGCCACCTACGGCGTCACCGCCGTCATCCACCCCCACGTCGGAACGATGGTCGAAGACAACGCCGACATCACCCGCGTACTCAACGGCAGCGATATCGGGTTCTGCTTTGACACCGGTCACATGCTGATCGGTGGCACCGACCCCGTACAGTTCGCCGTCGAACACGCCGACCGCATCAAGCATGTTCACCTCAAGGACGTCAACCTTCCCGTGGCAGAACGAGTCCGCTCGGGCGAGATCACCTATTACGTGGGTGTCACCCAGGGGCTTTATGCACCCCTTGGCCAGGGCGATGTTGACGTTGCCACCATCGTCGGATCACTGACCAAGGCTGGCTTCACCGGCTGGTATGTGCTCGAGCAGGACAATGTCATCACCGCCGAACCCGGTGAAGGAGCTGGCCCACTCGCCGACGCGCGAGCCAGCGTGGAATACCTGCGCAGCGTTCTCTAGACCGAAACGCACAACACAAAGGGGGTGTCGCACGCGACACCCCCTTTGTGTTTCTCGAATGGACTTTAGAGAAGTCCGTCCACCGACACGGTGCGGCCAGTGGTGGCCGATTCCAGTGCGGCGTTAGCCAAGACGAGAGCGGCGCGGCCGTCCTCGAAGGTCGGGTTGGTGAGGACGCCCGTACGGACGCCCTCGATAAACACTGCAAGTTCCTGCTGGTACGCGGTGGCGTAACGCTCGAGGAAGAACTCCATGTACGGCTCGCGGTCCTCGACACCGGCAGCCGAATACTTCGCAACCGTCGTGGGTCCGACGTTTTCGGCGTACAACATGCCGTCGTGGCCAAATGCCTCGAGTCGCTGGTCGTAGCCAAAGGAGCTGTGGCGCGAGTTCACGATCGAGATGAGTTCGCCACCGCGACCCTTCATCTGCACGAGGACACTGTCAAAGTCGCCCTCCTCCTTGATGTAATCGCTGAATACGTTCGAGCCGGTCGCGGAAACTTCGACAATGTCGGGCACAAAGAAGCGGGCCATATCGAAATCGTGAATCGTCATGTCGCGGAAGATTCCACCCGACACGGCAATGTAGGCCTGAGGCGCGGGTGCGGGGTCACGGCTGATGATGATGAGCTGTTCGAGCTTTCCCAGTTCACCAGCGGCCACACGCGAGTTGATGCTCGCAAAGTTGGGATCAAAACGGCGGTTGAAACCCAGAGCGATCTGGATTGATGCCGAAGCGGCCTTGGCGCGCAGCGAGTCCACTCGTTCGATGTCGAGATCGATGGGCTTCTCGCACAGCACGTGAACTCCGGCGTCAATAGCCTGGTTGATCAGGTCCACGTGAGTCGAGGTGGGCGACGCCACGATGACCATGTCAACCTCGCCCGAGGCAAACACCTCGGCGGGATCGGTGACCACACGGCCACCGAACTTTTCTGCGACAGCGTTCGCGCTGTCCACAAACATGTCGCAGACGATTGTCAGTTCGGCGCCGGGGGTGTTAGCAACGCTGAGTGCGTGAACTTGACCGATGCGGCCTGTGCCGATCAGTCCTACTCGTACGGTGTTGGACATTAATGCTCCTTGGTAAGTGGTTGAGCGGTGTGGTGGGTGGGGCGTGCTGAATGCCCCACCCACCCGGGGTTTAGCCGGCGAGGCGAGCGATGTGGTGTTCCATCGCCTCTCGCTGGAATATTGCAACTTCGTTGGCGTTTTCGTTTTCCGCGAAAACACTCGAGCACATAACACTTGCGGGGTTGTCGAGGAAACCGATTTCCTTGAGCCCTCCAAAGAACTCGTCCCAGTTCACATCTCCGTCCCCCATCTTGAGGTGCTGGTGAACGCGGACCGCGTTTCCTGGAGGATTCGTGATGTACCGCAGCCCGTGCGAACGTGTGTGGTCCATGGTGTCGGAAACGTGAACGATGCCGATTCGGTCGCCCACCTCGCGCATGATGCCCAAGGGGTCGTTCCCCATGTGGAACGTGTGCGACGCGACATAGACCATGCCGAAGTTCGCGGAATTGATGCCACGAATCACACGCCAGGCTGCCAGACCATTTTCTACAAAGTCATCGGGGTGCGGATCGATGAACATCTTCACACCTTCGCGTTCGATGATGGGCACAATTTCTTCCATCGAACGGTAGAAGGCGCGCTCCGATTCCTCTGCACGTTCAGGACGACCGTTGAATTCGGTGCCGATCGTGTCAACACCCAAGTCGACCGTGATGTTGATGACGCGTTTCATATAGCGAACCGCAGCCTCGCGTGCGTCCTCATCGGGGCCTGACCAGCGCAGAACGGGCAGTGTTGATGCAATCCCGACACCAGCTGAATCGCAGGCCGCACGGAATTTCTGCACCAGAGCATCGTCCGCTTTGGGATGGTTAAAGAACGGAATCATGTCCGCGTGGGGTGTTAGTTGCAACCACTTGTACCCCAGGTCAGCGGCGACGCGGGGAAAGTCCAGCAATGAATGTGAGTGATGAAACGGCGTGGGATCGAGAGCGATCTTGACCATGGGTGTCCCTCCGGTGTTGTGGTGTGCGGCGGTAAGTGACGCCGGATGGGGTTAGTCGCGTTCGATGGCTCCGCGACCGAGCAGCGGGCGTTGACGGGTTACGTGCTTCTCGTAATCGCGTCGTGCCTGCTGGGTTGAATCCAACGTCGAAACTGCGGCGACGGGAACATCCCACCAGCCTTCTCCGTCGGGGGCATAAATCAGCGGATCGCTGTTGATGTGGATCAGAGTGGCGCTGTCGCCGGCCTTTGCATCCCGCACGGCCTGTTCGAGCTGGGCAATCGAATCGGGTCCCGGCTCGACTCGAATCACGTGCATGCCGAGGCTTTCGGCATTGGTCGCGAGGTCGACGGGCAACCGGTCGCCCTGTTCGAAGTTGTTGCCGTCCTTGTCGTGGAAACGGTACAGGGTTCCGTAACGCTGCGAGCCCAAGTCTTCCGACAGGTGGCCGATCGAGGCGTATCCGTGGTTCTGGATCAGGACGACGATGAACTTGATTCCCTCGGCAACTGCGGACACCATCTCGGAGTTGAGCATGAGGTAGGAACCGTCGCCGACCATGACGACCGAGTCGCGGGTTTCATCGGCGCGGGCGACACCGATACCGCCAGCGATTTCGTATCCCATGCACGAGAACGCATATTCGACGTGGTATCCCAGCCCGTCGCGAACACGCCACAGTTTGTGCAGGTCACCGGGCAGCGAACCCGCGGCACAGACCACGACATCACGTTCGTCCATGGCCCGCTGGACTGCGCCGATGATTTCGGATTGGCCGGGAAGGTCCAGACCGCTGGGCTCGAACGATGCGTCCACCGCTGCGTTCCAGGCGGACATGTTGTTCGTGTATTCCGCGCGGTAGACGGCTGCGACAGAATGGCCGGACAGCAATTCGGTGAGTTCTTCGATGGCTGCGCGGGCGTCGGCGACGACGGGCATCGCGGAACCGTGCTTGAACGCGTCGAACGACGCGACATTGATGTTGACGAACTTCACGTCGGCGTTCTGGAACGCAGTGCGGCTGGCGGCAGTGAAGTCGCTGTAACGAGTACCAATTCCGATGACAACATCGGCGTCGTGCGCCGCACGGTTTGCGGCCGATGTGCCTGTCGCTCCGATGGCGCCCAACAGTTGCGGGTGATCCCAGTTCAGCGAACCGACACCGGCCTGTGAAGTTCCCACGGGGATACCGGTCGATTCGACGAACGCCCGGAGTGCCTCGTGTGCGTCGGAATAGATGACTCCACCACCGGCGACAATCAGGGGGCGCTTTGCCGCACGAATTGCGCGGGCTGCTGCCTCGAGCGCACTGCGCTCGGCACGGGGGCGGCGGATATGCCATTCGCGGTCGGCAAGGAATTCCTCGGGAACATCGATGATTTCGGCTTGGACGTCCTCGGGAATGCACACGGTGACTGCACCGGTCTCGACGGGGTCAGTCAGCACGCGCATTGCGCCGAGCAACGCGGAATACACCTGCTCGGGGCGGTGGATGCGGTCGAAAAATCGTGACAGCGGCTTGAACGCGTCGTTGACGCTCATGCTGGCGTCGTGGGGCAACTCGAGTTGCTGCAATACAGGGTCCGGCGCGCGGTTTGCGAAAGTATCGCTGGGCAACAGCAGGACGGGGAGACGATTTGTGGTTGCGACAGCCGCACCGGTCAACATGTTGGTCGCGCCGGGACCCACCGAGGCGGCGTTGGCGAAGGTTGAACGACGGCGGTTCATGCGCGAGTAGGCGATCGATTCGTGCACCATGCCCTGCTCGTTGCGGGCTTGGTAGTAGGGCATCAGTTCGGGGCTATCCACACTGAACTGCTTCAGTGCCTGACCGATACCGGCTACGTTGCCGTGTCCAAAAATGCCGAATGTTCCGGCAATCGTGCGAACACGGACATCGCCGTCCACC
>CALBMG010000012.1 GCA_937896185.1 uncultured Microbacteriaceae bacterium
TCTCGTTGGAACTTTTCCCGGACGACGCCGAGGGTTATTGGCTCAATGCCACCGCACCGGCGCCGGCCAGCGCGGCCAGGCGGGCGCGGGCCTCGGTGGCCGCCGTCAGGCCCAGACCGGGGCTGCGCAGTGCGCGCTCCCAGGCCCGGGCGGCGTTGCCGGGGCGCATCTCCGCGAACAGGGCAAAGGGGTCCGTCTTGAAGGTGGTGTGGCCGTGGCGGTCCTTGACGGCGAACTTGTAGAGCTCACCCTTGGCCAGGCCAGTCATGAACCCGGCCCAGCACCAACGCGTGCAGCGCTACATCGACCAGGCACGCGAGCAAGGCATCCCGGTCCTGGCCGAAGGCCAGATCGCGGCCGATGCACCCGCCACCGGCCACTTTGTCAAACCCACCCTGTTTGGCCCCGTGCCACGCACCGCCGCACTGGCCTGCGAAGAAGTGTTCGGCCCTGTGCTGGCCGCCATGCCTTTCGAAGACGAAGCCGATGCGATCGCGCTGGCCAACGGCACGTCGGGCAACTCGGTAATGTTCGCCGGGCTCACCGTCATCATCGCGCTGGCCGCGCTCAACCTCACGGGAATCGGCTTCCTCGGAATCATGGGCACCATGGGCGCCATGGCGATCGCATTCTCGGTCCTCATCGCTGTGACATTCACCCCTGCCGTGATTTCGAAACTAGGAATGCGGGTCCTGAGCCGCAAGGAACGAGCAGCACTGGCCGCTCGCACCGAGGCGCACGAAACCCTGGCCCCCACACGCACCTCGGCCGTATACGCCACACGCCACCCGTGGTTGACCGTGTTGGCCACCATCACCGCACTCGTCATCGTGGCACTGCCGGCCGCCAGCATGCGCCTGGGGCTGCCCGACGGTTCCAGCGAACCGTTGGACTCCGCCGGATACAAGTCATATTCGTTGACAAAGGAAGCGTTCGGCGAGGGCGTAAACGGCGCACTCATCGTCGTCGCCGAAACCGCCAAACCCGTCAGCACGGACAACGAACTGGAATTCCAGGCCGCCGTCGCCGACAAGCTGATGACGGTCGACAACGTCGACGCTGCAATCCCCACCGGTTTCTCGGACGACCGCACCGCACTGGTGTTCCGCGTGCTGCCGACCGAAGGACCCAACGCCATCAGCACGGCACAGGTCGTCGCCGATGTGCGAAACCTGAACCCCATCATGCAGGGCGAACTCGATACCAGCATCGAGGTGACGGGTATCGCCGCGATCAACATCGATGTGTCGCAGAAATTGGGTGACGCGTTGCCGTTCTACCTGGTGGTCGTTATCGGACTGTCGTTCCTCTTGATGGTGCTGGTTTTCCGATCCATCGCGGTGCCCGTCATCGCCAGCCTCGGCTTCCTGCTCACCGTGTTCGCCACACTGGGCGCCGTCACCGCGGTGTTCCAATGGGGTTGGATGGGCCAGTTGTTCGACATCCACGACCCGGGCCCCATCCTCAGCTTCCTGCCGACAATCCTGGTGGGAATTCTGTTCGGGTTGGCAATGGACTACCAGCTGTTCCTCGCATCCGGAATGCGTGAAGCGTACATCCATGGCAAGCCCGCCAAGGAAGCCATCAGCTACGGAATCCACCTCAGCCGAGCCGTCGTCGTCGCCGCCGCCATCATCATGGTGTCCGTTTTCGGTGGCTTCATCTTCAGCCACACCACAATGATCCGACCGATGGGCTTCGGCCTTGCCGCCGGTGTGCTGATCGACGCATTTGTGGTGCGACTGTTGTTGGTTCCCGCCACTCTCAGCCTGCTGGGCGACAAGGCGTGGTGGATTCCCCGCTGGTTGGACCGCCTGCTGCCCGACGTGGATGTCGAAGGCGCAAAGCTCGAACGCACCCACGCCCACTAAACATCGGGGCTACCGAAGCCACTGGGCCGCGGTTCGTCGGCGGCACAAGCCCGTGTGACTAGGCGGAAACGGCGCGGCGCACCAGCTCGGTGATGCGAGCCTCGGTGGCTTCGTTCAATTCGATCAGCGCGAACGAGGTCGGCCACATTGTGCCCTCATCCAAAGCGGCGTGTTCGTTAAAACCCAGAGTGTTGTAACGCACTTTGAACTTGCTGGCGTTCTGGAAGAAACAAATCGTCTTGCCGTCCTTGGCATAGGCGGGCATGCCGTACCAGGTCTTGGGCGCCAGCTCGGGGGCCGCAGTGGTGATCAGCTCATGCAGACGCGTCGCCATCGCACGGTCGGGCTCGGGCATCTCGGAAATCTTGGTCAGTACATCGGCGAGGTCGGCTGCTGCAGCAGCGAGGCCCTTCCCGCGTTTTGCCTCGGCACGCGCCTCGCGCGCACGTTCCTTCATGGCTTCACGTTCCTCTGCGGTGAGTTTGCCGCTGCCGCGTTCGTCCGCTGTTGCGCTCATGATGTCTCCCACTGTGTGCGTTTAATTCTGTGCCGAGCCTAGTTCAGCATCTCGGCTGGGCAAATCACCTCAACCGAGTTGCCTGAACACTAAGAACCCATCACATTCTGAAATGGGGTTTATGGGGGTTGCCCAGCCCGTTAGCCTGAATACATGAGCGACTTGAACGAAGTGGGCGACCGCGACAATTGGATCTGCTGGCTGTGTGACACTGCAGTCGACCCCGACTCTTCGGTGAATTCCGACCGCGGCCCCAGCGTGGACAGCTACACGGTGGCAAAGACCAAAAAGAACACCACCGTGGTGGAACGATTGGCCCATCGCCAGTGCAACACGATGAAGGGCAAGATTGCCCCCGTGGTGCCGTGGTCGCCCGACCTGCTCGTCGTCGACCCGTCACCCATTGTGGCCACGGTGGAGCGTCTCAAAAACAAGGGCGGCCGCGAAATTATCGCCCGCTGCCCCGACCTCGACGACGCAAACGCCGCATCGGATTGGCTGCTGGATCGCCTGTCACGTTTCGCGCCGGACACACGGTTTGCCACGCAGATCAACCCCGGTGGCGGTCAGTACATGTTGATGCTCACCCTGGACTAGAAGCCCAATTCAGCCGTTCGCGGAAGCCGCGCGTAACAGGGTGCGGGCTTAAAACTTTGCGTCGATTTCGGCGATGAGCGCTTCGACCTTGGCGCGAATCTCGTCGCGGATCGGGCGGACATCCTCGACGCCTTTGCCTGCGGGGTCCGACAACGGCCAGTCCAAGTAGGTTTTCCCGGGGAAGAAGGGGCACGTGTCACCGCAACCCATGGTGATGACGTAATCCGATTCCTGGACGGCCTCGGTGGTCAACACCTTGGGGGTGTTCGTCGCAATGTCGATGCCCTCTTCAGCCATTGCCTGCACTGCCGACGGGTTCACGTGATCCTTCGGTTCGGTGCCTGCCGACAACACCTGCACACGGTCGCCCGCAAGGTGCTGCAGGTATCCGGCAGCCATCTGCGAGCGTCCCGCATTGTGGATGCACACGAACAGAACGGTGGCTTTGTGAGTCATGGTGGTCCTTTCAGTCAACGCTTCAACTGTACGGTGTCTGCTGGGTCCGTTTGGTTCAGTTCACCCGAAATTCACACACCGTCACACACGGTGTTTCCACCGAAAATCGCACGATAATGGGGTAGTTGCCGATCAAAGGACCCCCATGAGCACTCGCGTTCGCCCCTTTGCCCAGGTCGATGTTTTTTCGGCCCAGCCGTATCGCGGGAACCCTGTGGCGGTGATACTCGATGGCGAGGGCTTGTCCGACGACGAAATGCGCCGGATCGCCCAGTGGACGAACCTGTCGGAAACTACTTTCGTGCTTCCCGCCACGACACCCGGCGCCGACTATCGTCTGCGAATCTTCACCCCCGGCGGCGAGCTCCCATTCGCCGGCCACCCCACCTTGGGTTCCGCGCACGCGTGGTTGCAGCACAGTGGCCACCAGGTCGTGGGTGGACGCATCGTCCAAGAATGTGCCGCAGGTTTGGTGACACTTCAGGTGTCGACGAGCCAACAGGGCGAACGGGCGTTGTCTTTCGAGGCCCCGCCCACCGTCCGCACGGGCCCTCTCTCGGACTCTCGACTGGCCCGCACCATCGCCGCGCTGGGAATCCCCGCCTCGGCTGTCGTCGCACACGAATGGGTGGACAACGGCCCCGGCTGGACGGCTATCCGCCTGAATACCGCAGCCGAAGTTTTGGAACTGACCCCCACGTTTAATCGCGACACCGACCTGATGGTGGGAGTCATCGGCGCCTATCCTGCCGGCAGCGACAGTGACTTCGAAGTGCGCGCCTTTGCCCCCGCAGCTGGCGTGTACGAAGACCCGGTCACGGGCAGCCTCAACGCCAGCATCGCCCAATGGTTGGTGCGGTCCGGCGCCGTGACTTCCGGTTACACTGCGTCCCAAGGCACAGCGATGGGTCGTTCGGGCCGCATCGACGTGGCCCTCGATAAATCCGGTTCCGTGTGGATCGGTGGCGCGACCACCACCTGCATCCTGGGGACGATCACGGCTTAAGCGCCCAGAGTTACTGCACGTACTCGGGGTTCATCCAAAAGACCTCCCACAGGTGGCCATCCAGGTCTTCGAAACCCCAGCTGAACATAAAGCCCATGTCTTGCGGGTCATTCACGCGGCGACCGCCCAACTCGAACGCTTTCTCCGAAAGTTCACGCACCTCGTCAGCGGATTCACAACCCAACGCCATGATTGCCTCGGTCGTCGAGCGGTCAGCGATGGGCTTGTCGATGAAACCCTCGAACTTATCCCGCTCCAACAACATCACAAAAATGTTGTCGTTGATGATCATGCAGGTCGACGATTCATCGGTGAACTGTTCGTTGAATGTGAAACCCAAACCACCAAAAAATTCGACGGTACGACCCAGGTTGGTGATGGGCAGGTTCACGAAAAGGTTGTTAATCATGCCCACACGCTACCTCACGAATGCGTGAGCTGGAAGGCGATGATGTCGTCGACGAGTCGACCGTCAATCACCCAATCAAAAGGCAACGAGATTGACCGGGTTCCGTGACGGTATCCCGCAATGGCGTCGGCGAAATGAGTGACAGCGTCGTCCGAGACCGTCAGCAGGTTGATGTGGTGCTTGGTCGGCATGAAGCCGATCACATACTTATTGCCCAGCTTGAACATCGGCTGATTCCATGCGAGCACCAGCTCAAGTTCCGGATGCGCGTCCGCCACGTGGTGCACGAAACGGCGGATCGCCTCTTCCTGATCCGCGGGAAGCGATGCATAGAACTCGTCCAGTGACGCAAATTTGGGCATGAGCTAATTGTATGAACGTAGGGCCTGTCACAAAAGGACAAAGCCCCCGATCGCTCGGGGGCTTTCAACTGTCTCAACCAGTTATCGGTTGGCTTGCGCCACCGCGGAGAATGGGGGATTCGAACCCCCGAGAGTTTTACCTCAACACGCTTTCCAAGCGTGCGCCATAGGCCACTAGGCGAATTCTCCTTGCCCGTTACCGGACCTAACCAGCATACCCTGCGCGGGCACGCTGTATTTCTGCAGAACCAGAAACTAAACAGTGGCCGCCGAGGTAGTCACTTACACCAACCTCGACGGCCACCGCCCCTTTAGCTACTCAACGATCGGAATGGCTCCGGTCAGAGTCGCGAGTTCAGCTTCGAGTTCGGCCATCGCCTCACCACCAGCCATGAGGTCAGTGACCTCCTCACGTGTGCGTTGCCCCTTGGCAAAATCGTCGGCCTTTTTGCCTCGGATTAGCACGGCAAAGTTATCGCCCACAGTCAAGGCGTGTGAAACATTGTGGGTCACGAGGACCACTGCCACACCCTTGTTTCGGGCCTGCATGATTATGCGCAAAACATGCGAGGCTTCCTTGACGCCCAAAGCCGCCGTGGGCTCGTCGAGGATAAGAACGTTGGCCCCAAAGTGCACAGCACGAGCGATAGCAGCAGCTTGGCGTTCACCACCCGAAAGCCCACCAATGAGTCGGTCACCGTCAGTAACGCGGGTAATACCCAGCGACTGCATTTCTCGCACAGCGGTTTCGTTAGCGAGCTTCTTGTTGAAGCGCTTGAAAATTCCCCAGCCCTTCGTAGGTTCAACACCCACAAAGAAGGAACGACCGATCGACATCAGGGGGAATGTGCCACCAAACTGGTGAACAGTCGCAATTCCGGCCTCGCTAGCGTCCTTGGGGCTGTTGAACACCACGGCTTTGCCGTTCAGTTCAACAGTTCCGGAGGTTGGCGCGTGAAATCCTGAGAGGATTTTGATCAGCGTCGACTTGCCGGCACCATTGTCACCAAGCAGGCAGAGAACCTTCCCCGGGTAAATGTCCAACGAGACATCGTCCAACGCGCGGTAACCCGTGAAATGTTTTGAGACACTCTTGAGGCTCAGGATAGGTGTTGCAGACATTACTTCTTCCCCTTCGACTTGGTGTCTCCACCGGTCAGCGCCATGCGGCGGAACGAGTTATTTGCCAGTACTGCGATGAGCAGCAGGATGCCCAGGATGAGTGAAGCCCAGTCGGCGTTCCAGCCGGTGTAGTAGATGCCCTGGTTCACAATTGCGAACGTCAAGGTGCCGAGGATCACACCAATGGGTGAACCGTAACCGCCGGTCAGCAGCACACCACCGATAACGACAGCGATGATCGAGTTGAACACGAACGATTGACCCATCGCGACCTGTGAACCGTTGTACAGGCAGGTCTGCAGCACGCCAACGAATGCTGCGGCAAATCCCGAACCAGCGAACAACGAAATACGCACCTTCTCGACGGGGATACCTGCGGCGCGAGCCGATACGACGTCGCCACCGATTGCATAAATCCAGTTACCCCAAGGGCTCTGGTACAAAACCCACCCAACCGCAAGGGCGATGATGACCCACCAAATAATTGCAGTTTCGAACTTGCCGTCGATCAGTTCGCCGAACAGGAACTTTGCCCAGGGGTCTGCTTGGAAGGACACTGCAGTCGAGCCGACCAGCAAACGCGTGAACCCGAGAGTCAAACCCACGACAGCGAAGTTTGTTGCAAGTGTCACAACAAAGGACGGAAGGTTGGTTCGAGTTACCAGGATTCCGTTGATTACACCTACGCCGACGCCGAAACCGATAGCCAACAGGATTCCCACGATGGTGGGCAACCCGTAGTAACCGGACGAAATTGCGAGGACCATCGAGCTGCCCGCAAGAACTGAGCCAACAGAAAGGTCGAGGTCGCCTGCAATCATGACGAGTGCAACGAGAAGGGCGATGATTCCCAGTTCACTCGCAACGTTCAGCCACGATGCTGAACCACCCGGCGCAAGGAAGGGGGCGCCGCCAGCGACGGCAAAGAATGCGTAAACGGCGAGTGCACCAATGAGTGCGCCAAATTCAGGGCGGCGTGCAAAGCCAGTGATCGAGCCAGCCAACGTTTTCGTTGGGGCCGTTGTTGAGTTTGTGGTTGTGTGACTCATTGGTCGTCCTCTTGTTTAGGTGGTGGTCGGGCCCCAGGGGCCCGACCACCAGTGTGCTACTAGCGAACGCCTGCTGCTACACCAGCCGAAACAACGTCAACGTTGTCCTTGGTGACGAGCGAGGGTCCGGTCAGGAGGGGGCGCGATGCGGGCAAGATGCCGTACTGCGCGTACTGCCATGCTGCCGAGGTAGCGAGGTAGCCCTGCAGCCAAGGCTGCTGGTCAATTGCGAACAACTGAGTTCCCGCAGCAATGCGCTCAAGCTGGGTGTCCGACAGGTCGAAGGTACCCAGAGCCACCGTCTCGACAACGCCAGCCTGTTCGATTGCAGCAGCAGCGCTGTCAGCATCCTGAACGCCGATAGTGATAACACCGTCGATGGTGGCGTCCTTGGTCAGCTGTGCCTTGATGGCGTTAGCAACAGCAGTGGGGTTACCGAAGTTTGACGAGGGCAGGGGCAGCTGCTCGGATGCGGATCCAACGCTTTCAGCGCCGTCCTTGACACCCTTGCATCGTGCTTCCTGGTTTGCCGAACCGGGCACCGTGTTCACGCAGAGGATGTTCTTCGAACCTGCCTCGGCCATTGCCACACCACCGGCGACACCAGCGAGGTAGTCGTCCGAACCAATGTAGGTCAGCGCACCAGTTGCGTCGGCCTGCTCGAGTCCACCAGCGTTGTAGTGGATGACGGGGATCCCGGCCTCAACGGCACGGATGATTGCGGGGTTTTCTGCATCAGGCACCCAGTCAGCAATAACAATTGCTTCTGCGCCAGCTGCGATGGCCGAGTCAACGAGCTTCCCAGCATCGGGGCCGAGGTTGTCGTAGTTCTGGGGTCCGAGCCAGGTTACGGAACCACCTGCAGCCTCAACGGCTGCACCGGCAGCTTCTGCACCGCGCTTAACTACCGACCAGAACGGGTCGCTGGGCATGCCACCAATGACGTACACATCGATGCCGTCGGTGTTGCCCGTGGTTGCAGTCTCTTCAGGAGCTGCAGTGGTGGTGCTACAACCAGTCAGCGACAGTGCTGCGATTGCAGTGGCGGCCATAAAAGTTGTGGCCTTGCCAAAGCGTGCGATCTTCATGCTTCTTCCTTTCGTAAAACGTGTTCAACATCGATTTTTCGATGTGATTTCCGCATCGGAGGTCCGATCCGAAGTATTGAGTTATTCCAGTCCCGCAAGTTTTTGCGCGGTGAACAAGGTTTCACAGGCCATCTGCAAACCTTCTTCACGCCCAAGCGAAACGTCTTCATGCTCGATGACGACCCACATGTTCGGGTCGACTTCGTGAACGGCCTTGAGGAACTCTGCCCAGTATTCTGCGTCGTGGCCTTTGCCCACAGCGACGAAATCCCAGGTTGAATTCTTGGGCCATTCGTTTACCCACTCGTCTCCGCCCAAGTTCACACGAGGTTCGCTGGGGTCGAGACGGCGGAAGCTATTGTCGAGTACACCGTTCAGGCGCACCTGCTCGGGATTAATCCGGATGTCCTTTGCTGCGGTGTGGAAGACCAATTCCCCCAACTCGCGCATTACAGCAACCGGATCCATCTGTTGCCAGAACAAATGCGATGCATCGAGTTCAACGCCCACATGCGTAGCCTTGGTCCGCTCGACGAGTTCGCGAATCGACTGAACATTGAACACGACGTTTTGAGGGTGGAGCTCGAGCGCAACTTTTACATCGTTGTCGGCAGCGATTGCGTTGACTTCTGTCCAGTAGCGGGTTGCAACGTCCCATTGGTAGTCCAGGACATCGAGCGACGCAGAATTCCATGCGTTAACTATCCAGTTGGGGTATCGGGTACCAGGTTCTCCGCCGGGCAGGCCCGACATCGTGACCAGTCTGTTTACGCCCAATCGCTGCGCAAGTCGGATCGACTTCACGACATCGCCGCCGTGCTTTTCCCCGATGGTGGGGTTGGGGTGCAGAGGGTTTCCGTTACAGTTCAGGCCAGCAATGTCGACACCTGTACCCTCAAACAGTCCCAAAAATTCATCACGAGCAACATCTGATTCGAGAATCTGGTCGTATGTGGGGATATGTTCGGCAGGCAGGAATCCGCCGGAGTTGATCTCAATTCCGGTGAAGCCGAGACTCTTAACGGTTTCAATTGCCTCGGTCAGGGAGCGATCGTGCAAAATCGCGTTGTAGACGCCAAGTTTCATGACTAGTTGACTCCTCTGACATAGGTGGGGTTGGATGCGGGCACCTGAACTTCGATGCCCTTGCCTTTGTAGGACTGCACCACGGATTCGATGATTTGCATGTTGTGAAGTCCGTCTTCAAACGTGGGGCAGTTCGGGATTGCCTCGGTCGCGGGGATTCCGGCGACCTCATTCAGGAACGCACGTGTCTGGAAGAAGAATTGATCGTTCTGGCCCACGTTGACGCCTGGTGCGTCGACTGGCAGGCCACCAGCAATGTAGGGGTGAGAGGGTCCGACCTGGACGGTTCGGAATCCGCGTTGGCCGTATGGGCCGTCATTGAGCATCAGTTCAAATTCACCGTTACGAGTTTGATCGAATCGGGCGGCACCCTTTTCGCAGTAAACCTCAAACGCCAGTGACGTCGGGTGGCCTGCAGCTACACGGGAGACCTCAATAGATCCAGTGCTGTGACCAAAGTCAATGGTGAAGGCTGCGTAGTCATCGTTCTCAACTGCGTCCATCTGGTCGCTGACAACTCCACCGGAATGACCCATGACCGCACCCTGTGCAACAGGCCGTTCAGTGATGGATGTTGCAAAGCGCGCCCCTGAAACGTTTTTGATCGATTCACCTGCGATGAATTCAGTGACATACGAGATGTGGCTGCCGATGTCCGCCAAAGCGCCGGTACCCATACCGCCCTTGTATCGCCACGAGATGGGTGCGCTGGGGTCTGACGAGTAGTCAGCCCAGTACTTACCGGATACGTGCAGCACCTTTCCCAACTGACCAGAGGCAATAATTTGCTGGACCGCTCCAATTGCTGGGTTGCGCAAAAATGTCAGACCAATACGCGCGACAGAACTGGAAGCGCTGGCGGAAGCGACCATGGCTTCAGCGTCTGAGATGGTGTCACTGAGGGGTTTCTCGCAAAGAACATGCTTTCCGGCATCCAACAGCCCTTCGACAATTTCGCGGTGCAAGTGGTTTGCGACGACAACGCTGACAACATCAATGCTGGGATCCGAAGCGATTGCGCGCCAGTCCTGGTCCGTGCGCTCGTATCCGAAGCGATCCGCTGCAGCCTTGCCGAACGCAGGATTGACGTCGCCGATAGAAACCAGACGCAGTTTCGGAAGCACCGACTCGTACATGGTTGAGGCAATGTGATACGAGGCTGCGTGGGCCCTGCCGGCCATTCCTGCGCCAATGACTGCAACACCTATTGTCATTCGGTTTCTCTCCTTTGAGCTACAGCGCCGAGTTTTGGAGCGCTCCAAGAAAATTAGCACAGTGATTTTTTCAAAATCAACCAAAAGCGCTGAATGTTACTATGTCGTTACATTTGAACGATTAGCGCATTCGGTATCGTTACAGCTATGGAGCCCTCCACCCCCGCACAACGGTCAAGCCGACCCACAATTTACGACGTGGCACGCTTGGCTGGGGTCTCTAAATCGCTTGTCTCGCTGGTGATCAAAGGTGAATCATCGGTTAGCGACGCACGCCGCAAAGCTGTACTTGATGCGATCGCCGAGCTCGACTACAAACCCAGCCACTTCGCACAGCAACTTGCCCGGCAAAGCACACGCTCTATCGGCGTGCTAATCACGGACTACAAAAACCTTTCGTACATCAACGTACTCAAGGGGTTGCGTGAAATCTTTGACGACGCTGGCTACCAGGTCATCATCTCGGACCTGCACCGCAGTCCCAATTTCTCCGAAGACCCCGTCGACGCATTCACATCGATGCACGTCGACGCAATAGTGTTCATCGCGGAACCCGGCGGGCTTAGGGTGCGCGGCATATCAGTCCCCACTGTCATGATCGGCGACCGTGAACGTACAGTTCCGGGAGCGGATATAGTTTTCAGCGATGACGCAGAGGGAACAAACCTTGTACTCAACCACCTAACGCAGTTGGGGCACTGCAACATCGCCCACTTGACAGGCGTCGGCGGTATTGCATCAAACCGTCGTAAGGCGTACGTGTCCAACATGATTGACCGCGGGCTGGAACACCATGTATTCGGGGCAAACCAACCCACAACCGAAATTGGTGGTTACATGGGCGCGAAAGAGATGCTGCAATCCGGCACAGAATTCACGGCAATTTACGCCGCCAATGACTACATGGCGGCAGGAGCAATCTCGGCTCTGGCAGAGGCAGGCAAACAGGTTCCTGGGGATATAAGCGTCGTCGGATACGACAACACCCCCATTTCGGCGGAATACATGCTGAAGTTGACAACCGTTGATGACATGGGCGGCGTGATCGGTCGTAATGCTGCAATGCGCATCCTCGAGAGACTCGGCGCAAAGGCGGGATCCACAGCATCCACGCCCCGCAAGATTCTGTTGCAACCCAACCTCGTTATTCGGTCGTCAACATCCGCTCCGCCCACATCACAGTGATGGCATATCTCCAATAAAAACTGGGGCGCCACCCGAAGGTGACACCCCAGTTCGAAGTAGAAAAGACTACTTGAGGGTGACGGTTGCGCCAGCCTCGACGAGAAGAGCCTGAGCCTTCTCTGCAGCTTCCTTGTTGACACCTTCGAGAACGGTCGCGGGTGCGCCGTCAACGAGAGCCTTTGCTTCACCGAGGCCGAGGTTGGTGAGAACACGAACCTCCTTGATGACCTGGATCTTCTTGTCGCCAGCCGACTCGAGAACGACGTCGAACGAGTCCTTCTCTTCTTCAGCTTCAGCAGCAGCGCCGCCAGCAGCGGGTGCAGCAGCAACAGCAACGGGTGCAGCAGCGGTAACTTCGAAGGTCTCTTCGAATGCCTTGACGAACTCCGAGAGCTCGATGAGCGAGAGCTCCTTGAAGGCGTCGATCAGCTGGTCAGTGGTCAGCTTTGCCATGATATTTCTCCTTGTTATGGGTTGGTGTTTTTACCGCTATTAGTTAGCGGATTCGTTCTTCTGACGCAGCGCGTCGACCGTGCGAACGGCCTGTGCGAGCGGTGCGTTGAACAGGTATGCAGCTCCGAACAGCGATGCCTTGAAGGCGCCTGCGAGCTTGGCAAGCAGTACCTCTCGGGTCTCGAGGTCAGCGAGCTTCTGAACGTCAGCAGCGGAAAGTGCGGCTCCATCAAAGAAACCACCCTTCACCACAAGCTGGTTGTTTGCCTTGGCAAAGTCACGCAGCGACTTCGCTACCGACACGGGGTCGCCGTGTAC
>CALBMG010000013.1 GCA_937896185.1 uncultured Microbacteriaceae bacterium
GCTCCCACATGTCCTCCGCGGTGTGCGGCGCGAACATCGACAGAACCAGAGCGAGAACCTCGGCGGCTTCGCGAACGGCCGCATCGGCCGCACCGGCACCGGAGTCGATTTCCTTGCGAACGTGGTTGACGAGGTCCATCGCGCGGGCGACGACGACGTTGAACTTGTACGACTCGACCAGTCCCCCGATGTCCGCCAGCAACTTGTGCGTGACGCGACGAAGAGCCGCCGAGCCCGTCGACGGGTCGACACCCGCTGCACTCGACACGTCGTGAGCGACGCGCCACGCGCGTGCGAGGAACTTGTGTGACCCCGTGACGGAAACGTCTGCCCAGTCGATGTCGTCCTCTGGAGGGCCCGCAAACGCCATCGTCAGGCGAACAGCGTCGACGCCGAACTTGTCGAGTTCCTCGCCGAAGAAGACGATGTTGCCCTTGGACTTAGACATCTTCGACCCGTCGAGGATGACCATTCCCTGGTTGAGTAACGCCTCAAATGGTTCGTCGAAGTTGATGAGTTTCAGATCGAAGAGGACCTTCGTGATGAAGCGCGCATAAAGAAGGTGCAAAATTGCGTGTTCAACGCCACCGACGTATTGGTCAACTGGAGCCCATTTCGCCACAGCCTCGGGGTCAAAAGCTTGCGAATCATCACCGGGAGAAAGGAAACGCAAGAAATACCACGATGAATCGACGAACGTGTCCATGGTGTCGGCATCTCGCAGCGCGGGAGTGCCGTCAACAGGGTTAGTCACATTGACCCATTCCGTGGCGCCACCCAAAGGCGACGAACCCTTGGGCTTCAGGTCAAGACCTTCTGTCGGAGGCAACAGCACGGGAAGGTCAGCCTCAGGCACAGGGATTTCTGAACCATCGGCACCGTGAATGATCGGGATCGGCGTACCCCAGAAGCGTTGACGCGAGATTAGCCAGTCACGAAGTCGGTAAGTGGTCTTCGCCGCACCCGTTCCCTCAGATTCGAGGAAAGAAATCATGGCGCTGATTGCGTCAGACTTCAACATTCCGTCAATAGGGCCCGAATTGATGTGGGGGCCATCGGAAGTGAGCGCCTTGCCCGATTCTGCGGGGTCTGCGACATCGTCGCCACCGTCAATGACCGAACGAACAGCGAGACCAAACTTTCGCGCGAAATCGAGGTCACGTTGGTCATGCGCGGGAACTGCCATGACCGCACCGAACCCATAATCGGCGAGCACATAATCAGCTGCATAAATCGGAAGCTTCTCGCCATTCACGGGGTTGACAGCGTAACGCCCCAAGAAAACACCCGTCTTTTCCCGAGTCGCATCTTGGCGTTCAATTTCGGTTTTCTTCTGGACCTCTGCGAGATAGCTCTGGAACTCCGCACGAATTGCGGGGTCGCCGTATTCGACAAGCTCCGAGGCCAAGTCTGCGTCCGGTGCAACGACCATGAACGTCGCACCAAAAAGGGTGTCAGGACGGGTCGTAAAAACAGGGATGAAACGGTCGGAACCCTCAACAGAAAAATTGACTTCGGCACCGACAGATTTCCCAATCCAGTTGCGCTGCATGGTTAAAACTTTTGCCGGCCATGCCCCCTCAAGTCGGTCGAGGTCGGCGAGAAGTCGATCGGCATATTCCGTGATTCGGAAATACCACTGCGTCAACTTTTTCTTGACGACCATTGCGCCACTGCGTTCGCTCGTGCCGTCAGCCAACACCTGTTCGTTGGCCAAAACGGTCTGATCTACGGGGTCCCAGTTGACCCAGGAATCCTTGCGATACGCCAGCCCCGCCTTGTACAGCTGCAAAAACAGCCATTGGTTCCACTTGTAATATTCAGGATCCGAGGTGTGCAGTACTCGGCTCCAGTCAAAGGATGCAGCGTAGCGTTTCATCGAAGCTCGCTGTTGAGCGATGTTGTCGTATGTCCAGTCTCGAGGGTTCACACCACGTTTGATTGCTGCATTTTCGGCGGGGAGACCAAAGGAGTCCCAACCGATGGGGTGCAAAACGGTGTGACCGCGCAAGCGCCAATAACGGGCCAAAACATCGCCCAAGGCATACACCTCGGCGTGACCCATGTGAAGGTCACCCGATGGGTACGGGAACATGTCGAGAATGTACTTTCGAGGTGCATCGGCAGCAACTTCGGAGTCTGTGACATCGAAAGGACGTTCCG
>CALBMG010000014.1 GCA_937896185.1 uncultured Microbacteriaceae bacterium
CTCTCATCGCGGGTAACTGGAAGATGAATTTCGACCACCTGCGTTCCATTGCTTTCGTGCAGAAGCTGGGGTGGACGTTGAAAGACGCCAAGCACAGCCCTGCCGAGGTAGAAGTTGTGGTGTTCCCTCCGTTCACCGACCTTCGTTCAGTTCAGACAACTATTTCAAGCGACAAGATTGACATTCGTTTCGGCGCACAGGACCTTTCGCCTTTCGATTCCGGTGCACACACCGGTGACATCTCGGGCGAGTTCCTTACGAAACTGGACTGCTCGTATGTCATCATCGGTCACTCGGAACGACGTATGGATCACCACGAGTCGGATGACATAGTTGCGCAGAAGACTCGTGCGGCACTGAAGCACGGTCTTGTGCCCGTCATCTGTGTCGGCGAAACCAGCGAAGACTTGGAAAAGTTCGGAGCCTCGGCGGTACCAGTCGGTCAGCTGCGTCACGTTCTCGAACAAATTCCCGCAGATTCGGAAATTGTTGTTGCATACGAGCCCGTGTGGGCCATCGGGTCGGGTCAGGCCGCGACCCCAAAGCAGGCCCAGGAAGTCTGTGCAGCACTGCGTCAGACCATTGCCGAGGTTCACACACCGGAACAGGCTGCAGCAACCCGTGTTCTGTATGGCGGAAGCGTCAAGGCACAGAACATCGCACAGTTCATGCGTGAATCAGACGTTGATGGTGCACTCGTCGGCGGTGCCAGCATGGACATCGACGAGTTCTCGGCGATCGTGCGATTCCCGTCACACGTCACAACCGTCTAAACTACTAACGACTCTGTAAGGGACGGGTATGGATATTCTTTTCATCATTCTGCAAGTGGTTTTGGCTATCACCAGCCTGCTGCTCACCATGACGATTCTGTTGCACCGCGGTCGCGGTGGCGGACTTTCCGACATGTTTGGTGGTGGCGTCGGTTCAAACCTCGGATCTAGCGGAGTAGCAGAGCGTAATCTGAACCGTCTCACCGTAGTCATCGCGCTGCTCTGGATTGCGTCCATTGTCACTATCGGACTTTTCGTCCGTTTCGAATTGGTCTAGGGGTTCACAATGGCTGGCGGTAACGCAATTCGCGGCACTCGTGTTGGCAGTGGCCCCATGGGTGAAAAAGACCATGGCATGCATGCCGATCGTATTGAAGTTTTGTATTGGGACGCGATGGGCAATGAAACTGTTCGTTACTACGCGGCAGATGTCCCCGAGGAAGAAATCCCCGAGATCATCGATTCGCCGACCACGGGCCTTCCCGCTGGTCGCGACAAGGCAAACCCTCCGCAGGTCGCCAAAACCGAGCCCTACAAGACTCACCTTGCGTATGTCAAAGAGCGTCGTACCGATGAGGAAGCCGTACAGATCCTTGACGATGCCATCGCACGCTTGCGTGAAAAGCGCGGCTACGGTCCTCAGGGCTAAGCCCTACTGAAGACACGAGTTTCGACAGTTCGCTGAACTACAGTGCGGACGCAGCAGATGTATCCGCAAAAACCTTCGTTTCCTCGAGGCCCTTGAGGTGAACTGCAGGTGTTGTTTCAGCATCATCAGTCATTAGTCGGTGTACCGCTTCAGCCTTATCGGTTCCTGCGCAGACGATCCATATTTTTCGTGATGAATTCAAGGCCTCGAACGTCAGTGAGAGCCGCTCGGCCGGCGGCTTGGGGGAGTGGTGCACCGCAACAACAGTTCCTGTCCCATGGTCGAGGCCCGGAAACAGGCTAGCTACGTGTCCGTCGGGCCCGATTCCGCAGAGTGTGACATCGGCGTGGAAGCCATCGGGGAACTCCAACACGAGCATTTTCGTGAACTCGCCAGCTGCGGTTTCGAGGCTGAGGCCACTGTCCGATGAGGGAAAACGCAGCACCTTCCGCGAATCGACGGGAACGTGGCGCAGCAATGCTTCGTCCGCTTGTTCGTCATTGCGGTCAGTATGACCGGCTGGCACATAGCGTTCATCACCCCACAGGATTCTGACGCGGTCCCATGAGACATCCGCACACCGTGGCGACCGTGCCACTGCATGCAGCGTCCCGATGCCGACGGTACCGCCCGTCAATACAATCGTGCATTCATCTCGAATTGCAAGAACATCGATGATTTCCTTCACAAGGAGCTCAGCGACAGATTGCTCAACAGCAGCGCGATCTGCAAGCACGGTCAGTTCACGCATTGTTAGATCGAGGTGTTTTCGGCGAGTAGCGCAGGCATGCCTTCGACCAACACGCGACCGAATACGACGTCCGGATCAAGACGACGGAGTTCCTCGGCGATACAGTCGCCGAGAGTGCGCAAGGGGAGCGAAATCACGTGGTCCGGCTGTCCTGGCTGCAGAAGCCGTGCAAAACCGGGTTCGGTGCGTTCCAACACGACCGAACCGTCTTCTCGCACGATTTCCGCACGCATGATGCTTCCCATTTCGTTGGGCTCAGCCAGCTCGAGAGTTACGGGGACAGCAAGGGCCGCACGCAACCACGCGGCAAGCAGAATCGGTGAGGACGAATCCTGAGCTCCGGAAACCTTCGCCGAGAGGATAGGCGACTGCTGTGACGAATCGAGGGCAGCGGCGAGCTGGGCGCGCCACAGGGTGATTCGGGTCCAGCCCAGGTCGACATCACCGGGGACATAACAGCGGGTCATGATGTCGAGTAGTTCCAGCGGATTCGTGGCCGTGATTGTGTCGGCGATGCGGTGTCCTGCTACCTGGCCCAGAGAAGTGCCGGCCATATTTTCGGGGCACGTATCGGGCCACCACGCCACCATGGGCGCATCGGGGAGCAGCAAGCCGTTGATGAGCCCCTGGGGGTCGCCCATCATGTCTCCAGACCCGCGAAGGATAATTACCTCGGAGGCGCCGGCATCCCCGCCGAGACGGATTTCCGCGTCGAGCACGTTGTCAACAGTTCCCGCGGTCACCTCACTCAATACGATGATGCGCATGGGGTGTTCGCGCGATGCCTCGTTTGCCGCGGCGATGACCTGTTCTTCTTTGTCGTGAGTTGTCGTGATGACGAGCGTGAGAACGCGACCCAGTGCCACGGCACCGCCCTCGTCACGGGCACGCTGAAGCTCCTTGAGGATTCTTGCGATGGTTGTTTCAGGAAGCGTGATGATCATGGTCGACGCCATTCCCTTCCGTCACGGCGCAACAGGTCGTGAGCTGATTCCGGACCCCACGAGCCGGGAGCGTACTGTTCAGGCTTACCTGCGGTTGCCCAGAACTCTTCGATGGGGTCGAGGATCTTCCACGAGAGTTCAACCTCTTCGTGACGGGGGAACAGGGGCGGGTCACCCAACAACACATCGAGAATCAGGCGCTCGTAAGCCTCGGGGCTTTCCTCGGTGAATGCGTGTCCGTAGCCGAAGTCCATCGTGACGTCACGCACCTGCATGCCTGCGCCGGGAATCTTGGAACCGAATCGCATGGTGACACCCTCGTCGGGCTGTACCCGAATTACGAGAGCGTTTTCGCCCAAGCTGGACGTCTGGCTGGCCTCAAACAGCGTCTGGGGTGCGCGTTTAAACACCACGGCAATCTCTGTGACGCGACGGCCAAGCCGTTTTCCGGCGCGCAGATAGAACGGGACTCCGTTCCAGCGTCGGTTGTTGATGTTCAATCGCATTGCGGCATATGTTTCCGTGATGGACTTGGGGTTCATGCCCTCTTCGTCCAAGAAGCCCTGTACGAAATGACCGCCCTGCCAGCCCGAAGCATATTGACCACGAGCAGTACCGGTGGCGAGGTCCTCGGGAAGGGTCACCGATGCCAGCACTTTTTCCTTTTCTGCACGGAGGTCGGCAGCGTCGAACGATGTGGGTTCCTCCATGGCGGTGAGAGCCAACAACTGCAGCAAATGGTTCTGGATCACATCACGAGCAGCGCCGATACCGTCATAATAACCTGCACGACCACCAACGCCGATGTCTTCAGCCATCGTGATCTGTACATGGTCAACGTAATTGGCGTTCCAGATTGGTTCATAGAACATGTTCGCAAAACGCAGAGCCAAAATGTTCTGAACGGTTTCCTTGCCCAGGTAGTGGTCAATACGGAAGATCGAGTCCGCAGGGAAAACTGCTTCAACAACTTCATTCAGCTCGCGAGCGCTCTTTAGGTCGCTACCAAACGGCTTCTCGATAACCACGCGACGGAACTGATCCGGCTTAGGGTCTGCTAGCCCGCTACGCGACAGCTGACGGCAGACCAGGGGGAAAGCTTTAGGCGGAATCGACAGGTAGAAAGCGTGGTTTCCATTGGTGCCACGGCTGGCATCCAGTTCTTCGAT
>CALBMG010000015.1 GCA_937896185.1 uncultured Microbacteriaceae bacterium
CAGAACCCGAACCGCTGCCGGAACCACTACCCGAGCCTCCACCGGAACCCGATCCCGATCCCGAGTCGTCCTGGACGATACCCGCGTACGCGAATCCGACACCACCGGCAGGCACATAGGTGCCGGGCATTTCGCCATCTGCTGCGCCGTTCGAGTCATAGGTGTAGGAATATCCGTCCGGTGTCGTGACCACAACAGTCCAGTCACCCTCGGGGATGTCGGGCATCTCGAAGTAGCCGTTAGCGTCCGTCAGCACGGTGTACACAATGCGTTGAACGGGGAACAGTGAGCTGGCGGTGCGTGCACGAGTGAACGCCAAACCGCTGGTGGGATCGATCAAACCGATTTCGACAGACTCGACCATGTTCTCGCTCAAGTCCTGAACGCCGTCCTCGTCGTCGTCGTACCAGACGATACCCGCGATGGCCTGCGTCAGTTCGGACTGACCGTTGTTGTCGACATCGAGCTCTTCCTGCAACTGACGTACACGGTCCGGAACTCGAGGGCCACGAGGCTTCTGAACGGGGTCGGGCAGATCATTGAGCGAGTTTGCGCTGGTGATGTTGCCATCCTCGTCGGCTTCCTGATCCTTCAGATCCTGAAGTGCGTCGTTGTCGATCTGGTTCAGCTGACCGTTGTTGGCATTCGGGTTGTCGGCACGAGCCGCGTCACGTTCCAACACAAAGAAGTCCGCGGCGCTCATGTTGCCGCACAGACCCGAATAGTCGACACCGTTCAAGGTGTAGCCGTAATAGATGGCCTGACCGATTGCGTCCCAATTCTGGCCCGCGAAAGTGCCGGGGTTACCGTTCTGTGGAACATAGTTGAACGGAGGAATGATGTCCTGCCACTGCTTCTGGTTTGCAGGGTACGAGAACGACGGGTCAAAAACAGGCTTGCCCGTGTAATACGGGTTGTGGTTTACGCCACCGTGACCATTGCCGCTGTTGCCGTTACCGATGATCGACGACATGCTGACCGTGATCTTGCGATACGGGTTCGTGGTCGCGTGAGTGCGGTGACAGATGGTGACCTTCTCGTTCACGCGGTTCGGCACAGCCTGTGCGGTGCCCACACCTGTGCCCAATGCCAACATCGCGACAGCGATCGAGAGAGCTGCGGCGCGCAGAGTGGTGCGAGGTCGGGCATTAATTCCCAGACGAATCATGGTGGTCCTTTCGAAGGTCAACGCTTATCAGTTTAAAAACAAAAAGAAATTCCACAAACATTTGTGAAGAACAAATTTGACTTCACCACGTTTGTGCACGAAAAAAGCCCCGCGTAAGCGAGGCTTTCATTTCGCGCGCCCGGAGGGACTCGAACCCCCAACCTTCTGATCCGTAGTCAGATGCTCTATCCATTGA
>CALBMG010000016.1 GCA_937896185.1 uncultured Microbacteriaceae bacterium
TCGAGTTTGCGGATATTCTTCGCGATGAGCCTGACGCCGAATGGTTCATGGATTACCGAAATTCCGACGGTTCGACGTCGGAGATGTGTGGGAATGGTATCCGCGTTTATGTGGCGTATTTGATCGAGGCCGGCCATGTTTCCTTGGGCAAGGGTGACCGCATCGCAATCGCGACACGTGACGGCGTCAAGGATGTCCAGGTTGCTGGCGGCGGAAACTTCCGCGCCGATCTGGGCCGTTGGCGACTGGGGGATGGCGTGTCTGCTCCCGCTCAGTCCGTTGTTTTCGCCCGAGGCATGACGGGGGACCGCGAGTCGTTGGGGATCAATACGGGCAACCCTCACGCAGTCGTGATCCTGTCATCACGCGCTGAGTTGGATGAGCTGGACCTCTCTGCGGCACCCGTTCTGAGCCCTGCGGCTCCCGACGGTGCAAATGTTGAGTTTGTGGTGCCCGCTGAGCCTCTCGTCGATGACGGCATTGGTCGTATCAGCATGCGAGTTCACGAACGCGGTGTGGGCGAAACCCTGTCGTGTGGCACTGGGGCCTGCGCAGCTGCGCTGGCGAGCCGGCACTGGGCTGGTCAGGGTGCGCCCCACAACTGGCGTGTCGAAATTCCTGGTGGCACCGTGGGCGTACACATGTTCCCCACTGAAGACGGTGAGCACATCGCTCTGAGTGGGCCCGCTGAATTGGTGTACACCGGCACAATCGCCGTGTAACAAACCACAGTGTCGGCGCCTATCCTGCGTAGGTAAAGCGCAGGACGCGGAATCCTTTGTCGGTTTCCACACGTTCGATGTGGGATTCGGGCCAGCGTTCCGCGATCCATTTCTGCAGGGTGTCCCCGCCCAACTGTTTCGCAACGACGAGCCACGCTTCGCCCCCGACGACCAGGCGAGGTAACCACGTTTCCAGAATTTTGTGCAGTTCAGCCTTGCCGACACGGATTGGGGGATTTGACCAGATCGCGTCAAAGCGGATATCTGCGGGAACACTGTCGGGTGTGCTGATAGTGATGTTGTTCACCCCAGCCCGGGCCGCGTTTCGTGCGGCGAGTTCCAGAGCGCGTTCGTTGACATCAACGCCCCAGACGTTTGCGCCCGGCGCTGTCAACGCCATGTCGAGAGTGATTGCACCCCAGCCGCAGCCGATATCCAGCACATTTCCGGTCTCGGGAAGTTCCGGGGTGTTGGCCAGCAACACTTTGGTTCCCGTGTCGACATGCTCGGGGCTGAACATGCCTGCAGCCGTTTCAACGGTCAACTGTCTGCCTCCCAGTTGAACGGTGATTTCACGAGAAGCCCAGTCACCCTCGCCGGGGGAAAAATAGTGGTTCACGGCTAGCCGTTGATGAGCTTTTGGATATCAATACCCGATACCGTGCAATTGGTCACGAGGGCTGCAGCTGCCGCCATCGATTCCTGAATCTGGGCGTCTGTTGCGCTCGCCATATTGTTGTACAACTCAGTGTCCAAGGTCTTCGCGCTCTCCAGTGCAGCCTTGAGGTCGGAACTTTCCACCGTGGCCAGAGCGGTGTCGTATGCGTCGAGCAGCGCCTGCTTCTTGCTCTCGAACTCTGCGATGACTTCTTCGGTCACGTTGGCGGGGTCTTCGGCAATTTTGGCGACCGCAGCCGAGGTCTGCAGGAAAGCGCTTTGCGCCACGGCGTACACCTCACAGGCTTCCTTATCGCCGGGTGCGGCAGGCGTCGCAAGACTGCAGCCAGTGAGTGTGAGTGCAACGACGCCGGCAATTGCGGCGCCTCGGATCAGGGAAGAAATGCGCATACCTCCAGAGTAAACCCCAATGCGGGTGTCGCGCGGAACGACTAATCTGGCCCTATGACTGAATCTCGGCGTGTGTTGGTAACCGGAGCTTCCAGTGGCATTGGTGCCGCAACCGCGCGGCTGCTTGCCACCCGCGGATATCGGGTGGTCGGTATCGCCCGACGCAGTGAACAGCTCGCCGCGCTCGCGTTGGAGACCGGAATCGAGGTGCACACCATAGATGTCACCCAGGAGGATGACACCGATTGGATTGCGGAACATCTGCGCGCCACCGGCGGTGTTGACGCAGTGCTGAATATTGCGGGCGGTGCCACCGATGCGTCATCCGTGCTTGACGCTGATCCCGATTCGTGGCGCACCATGTTTGAACTCAACGTAATCGGCGTGCAGCGAATTGTGGCGAAAACGATTGGATTGCTGCGCGAATCTGCTGCCATGCACGGTTTTGCCGACATTCTGACGGTTACCTCGACCGCTGGCTTCATCCCCTACGAGACCGGCGGCGGTTACAACGTGGCCAAGTTCGGTGTGCGTGCGTTGATGGGTGTACTTCGCCTCGAGTTGGCGGGAGAGCCGATTCGAGTCATCGACGTTGCGCCGGGTCAGGTGAAAACAGAAGAGTTCGCGATGCGGCGATTTGACGGCGACCGTTCGAAATACGATGCGTTGTACGAGGGCGTCGAGCAGCCGCTGACCGCCGAGGATGTCGCCGAGGTCATTGTTGGCGCCTTGGAGTTGCCCGGACACGTCAACCTTGACCAGGTCGTGGTTCGTCCCGTTGCTCAGGCAGCTCAGCACAAACTGCACCGCGGCCCACTGATTCCCAAACTGTAGATCGAATATCCCGGCAGTCGCCGGTTGTCACTCGGTCGGATTAGGACAATTCAGTAAGCATTTGCTGCATCACCGCGATTTCGGCAGTTTGCCCTGTGATGATGGCTTCGGCCAGTGCGGCCGCTTCTGCGTTGGCGGAATTTTCAATCATGTGTGTCATCTGCAGCGCGCCCTCGTGGTGGGCGATCATGCCGGACAAGAAAAGCTTGTCGCGGGCGGTTCCTGTTGCAGCTGCGAGCTCCGCCATCTCGATATCGGACAGCATTCCGTCCATGCCCATGTCGTGACCCATGTCCTCGCTCGCACCAGCGGCGGCCAGCCAGCCCTGCATCTGTTCGATCTCGGGGGACTGCGCGTCCTTGATTTGTTGAGCCAAAGCTCGAAGCTCGCTGTTTGTGCTCGTTTCGAGCACAAGGGTTGCCATGTCAACGGCCTGTTGGTGGTGGGGAATCATCATCTGGGCAAACATGATGTCCATCGAACTGAACTCCGACGAATCGGAGCCGTTCGACATGCCGTCACCGCCCATATGGGCGCTTCCGTCGTTGTTCGGATAGCCAGTCCCAATGTTTATGGTGCACGCCGACAGGCTGAGGGCCAGTCCTGCAGCCACGGTGATGGCAAGGAACCGGGTTGCGAATTGGTTGCTGATGTTCATGACTCCAGTGTGACATTACGAATCGGTGTTTTCATGAGTGTTTGCCCAGAGTTTGCACAGAATCACCCCTCGTCGGAACGAGGCCGCTTGCGACGAGATTGGTTCATCGCATGGATCAGTGCAAGGTTTTTGATGTCACTCACTACGGATTCCAACAGTCCCAGGCGAACATAGTCCGCGGAAGCTGCGTTTGCCGAATAGGTAAAACCACTGGGCTCGCCGGACACCGGGTCTACGGTGGCGCACACGATGACCCAATCGGTGACCATGTCCTCGCTGCCGGTTTGCAATCGCATGAAGTGTTGAACGTGGTCTTCGAAATACTGTTCTTCTATATCTGCCAATCGTGCCTTCCCTCTTCGTGTCAGTTGCAGAGGATATCGTCGACCACCGACATGAAACTCGGAATTTTCTGGCCGGCTGCGCACCTAAGGCGGCAATGACGAACACATTTGGCCAGTACCCTGTAGTGATGACTGACGATGACACCTCGGCCGAGACTTCGGCCGTAGACCGGGTTCTTCAGCGCGCCACCGGCGCCGAGGAACGCGGGTCCCGCGTCACCGTTTTTGGTCGGAACGCGCAGGCGCTCAATACCGATGCCGAAGCCGGTAACGCCGGTTTTGCAGGAAATACGACCGGCGATTTCGATCTCGAGGCGCGCTCCTCGTTGAAGCGGGTTGCAGGGTTGCGCACAGAACTCGAAGATGTCACCGAGGTCGAGTATCGCGAACTGCGACTGGAAAATGTCGTGCTGGTCGGCGTGCATCAGGGAGGTCAGCAGGCCGATGCG
>CALBMG010000017.1 GCA_937896185.1 uncultured Microbacteriaceae bacterium
CTATTTCGGACTGGATCAGCGCCCAGTGCTTGTCGTGACCGGTGGCTCAACCGGTGCGGCGCGAATCAACGAAACCGTTCGGGCCACGGCGAACGCACTCGTCTCGGCCGGTTGGCAGGTGATTCACACCGTGGGGGAGTCTCGAGACTTTGTCGATCCGCGGATTGAGGGGTATCACCCGTTGCCGTATTGCGACCGCATGGACCTCGCCCTCGCGGTCGCGGACTTTGTCATCGCGCGAGCCGGCGCCGCTACGGTGAGTGAACTCTCTGGCTTGGGTATTCCGACAATTTTCGTTCCGTATCCGGTCGGCAACGGGGAACAGGCCCACAACGCAGCCGATGTCATTCGCGCAGGTGGTGCAATCCTTTGCCGCGACGCCGATTTCACCCCCGAGTATGTGTCGTCGACCGTCCTCGAGCTGATGGCGAACGACACCTCCCGAGCGGCGATGTCCACCGCGTCTCTCTCGGTCGGAATCCGTGATGGGGCTGCGCGACTTGCCGCGCTTGTGCGAACCGCCCTGGACACGCGCACCGCATAGGGTTGTGCTGTGATTGCCCCTGACCTGAATCAGCCGATTCCCGACGACCTCGGTCGGGTGCATTTCATCGGTATTGGTGGATCGGGAATGAGCGGAATCGCTCGAATGTTCGTCGAACGTGGCATGGTGGTCACCGGCTCCGACCGAAGCGAATCGGCGACCACAACCGCACTTCGCGAGCTCGGAATTGAGGTTCAGATCGGTCATGAACCGACATTGGTGACGTCAGCCAACACGGTCGTCGTGACCGGTGCACTATGGCAGGACAACCCCGAATATGTCTTGGCCAAGCAGCGTGGACTCACCATCTTGCACCGCTCACAGGCACTTGAATGGCTCACTCGCGGGTCTCGTTTGGTCTCTGTCGCTGGTGCCCACGGTAAGACAACCTCAACCGGCATGATAGTGACCGGACTTCGCGAGCTTGGAGCTGACCCTAGCTTCGTCAACGGTGGTGT
>CALBMG010000018.1 GCA_937896185.1 uncultured Microbacteriaceae bacterium
CCCAGCTCGGTCCCCAAGTCGACGAGCGAACCCAACGCGCCCTCATCCCCGGATTCCACCAATGCCACAAAACCAGCGGCCGTGATTTCTCCCGCATCGGCGATGAGCTGCGCCAAACCGCCACCGTCTCGTTGGGCACGTTCGTGTGCGTATCGTTGCAGGGCGCGGCCAGAGGCGTATTGTTCGATGCATCCGCGAGCGCCGCAGGAGCATTCCAGTCCGCCGGGGTGAACGCACATGTGGCCTAATTCAGCGGCCGAGCCGAATCCGCCTCGAAAAACTTCTCCCGACGCGATGATGGCCCCACCCAGTCCGGTTCCGATGGTGAGCATTGTCATGTGGGCAACTTCTTGCCCCACACCAAACCGGTGTTCGGCCCAGCCGGCAGCGTTCGCGTCATTGTCGATGAGAATCGGAAGGTCGATGCGCTCCGCGAAAAGTTGTGCGACGGGGATGTTGACCCAGCCTCCGATATTGGGCGCGATACGCACCGTTTCACGCGTCAGGTCGACAAATCCGGGGATGGCGATGCCCACGGCTACAGGCTCATGGTCACTCGAAAGTTCCGCAATCATCTGGGCAACGGCATCAATAACGTCCTCACCAGCCGGGGTGTCAATGCGCTGCTGCGTAAGGATTCGACCGTCGGCGGACACCACACCCCCGGCGATCTTGGTTCCGCCGATATCGATTCCAATTGCGTGCATCGTGAAAGTCTACGGAACTTCTATTCCCCAGCGCTAGCGACCAGTAGAGTAAAGGGCAACCCTCGGCCCAAAGGAGTATCCGTGAAAGAATTCAGCACCCCGATCTTGATCCCCAATGTCCCGACGGACAACATCACCGATCTGCTGGAAACACGGTTCTCACTCACCCCCGACCTGGTGCTGTTTGGGATTCAACAGAAGGACGGCACCTGGGCGCCAATCACAGTGAGTGAATTCCGCGAGCATGTGATGTCCCTGGCCAAGGGGTTTATTGCAGCCGGCATCAAGCCGGGCGACAAAATCGGCATGATGTGCAAGGTCAGCTATGAGTGGACGCTCGTTGATTTTGCGATGTTCTATGCGGGAGCGACGCTGGTGCCGGTGTACGAGACCTCTTCGCCTTCACAGATTGCCTACACGCTGAACGATTCTGGGGCCACGGGACTCATTGTGGAAACGGCCGAATACTTCCAGCGTTTTGACGAGATTCGCCCCGAGACTCCCCTGGTGGAATCGGTGTGGCAACTGCACCTCAACGACGTGGATAAGCTCATCACCGCCGGGGTCGACGTGACGGATGAGGAACTCGAGGCTCGACGCACCTCGGCTCAGTCCTCCGACCTCGCCACCTTGATTTACACCTCGGGCTCCACGGGCAACCCCAAGGGTTGCATTTTGTCGCACGGCAATTTTGTGGACACCATCCGCAATTCCGCACTCGAGATGGATGAGGTAGTGGGCATGCCCGGCGCGTCCACTCTGTTGTTCATTACGGTTGCACACGTCTTTGCGCGCTTCATCAGCATCCTCTGCGTCCATTCGGGTGTGCGCGTCGGACACCAGAGCGATACCAAGCTGTTGCTGCCCTCGCTGGGCAGCTTCCAGCCCACATTCCTTTTGGCCGTTCCTCGTGTGTTCGAGAAGGTCTTTAACTCGTCCGAGCAGAAGGCCGAGGCCGCCGGCAAGGGCGCAATTTTCCGCAAGGCTGCCGCCACCGCAATCGCGTA
>CALBMG010000019.1 GCA_937896185.1 uncultured Microbacteriaceae bacterium
GTGGGTCAGGATTTCGCCCTGACGTTCGAGAGCCGCCGGCAACGCGGTGTGGGCGTAGTCGAGTTCCGTGTTGGGCTTCGCCGGTTCACCGAGACCGAAAACGGAATCGATGAGTACATCATCGCCGCCCGCAAGAATTCCGGTGTGCTCGCCCACGGACAGTTCGTCGAACGACAACTGAACAGTGTCCGCGTCGACTACCCACAGCAGAAGCTCCTGTGCGCGCGCCGCCGCGGCGATGGACTCGGCCTTCTGGGGCACACGCACCTGGACCGTGTCGAAGAATTCAGAGTTCACGACCTCGAGGCCCGCAGCACGGGCGCGGTCGGCGAAACGGGCGGCGCGTTCGGCGACACCCAGTGCGATCGACCGAAGTCCGTCGGGACCGTGATAGACGGCGTACATGGTGGCGAGAACGGCCAACAGAACCTGTGCAGTACAGATGTTCGAGGTGGCCTTTTCGCGGCGAATGTGCTGTTCACGTGCCTGAAGCGTCAGGCGGTATGCGGGGTTACCGTCGGCGTCACGCGAGACACCGATCAGGCGGCCGGGCATTGAACGCTCGAGGCCGGCACGCACGGCGAAGAACGCCGAGTGCGGTCCACCGAATCCCAGGGGAACACCGAAACGCTGCGAGTTTCCGAGAACGATGTCGGCGCCCATCTGACCAGGAGAGGTCAGAAGAGTCAACGCGAGCAGGTCGCTGGCGACGATGGCAACGCCGTCGATGGCGTGAATCGCATCAATGGCAGCCGAGATATCGCGCACTGCACCGGATGCTCCGGGGTACTGCACGAGCCCACCAAAACCATCGGTGAGGTCGGGGTTCGCGGTCCAGTCCACCTCGACGAGTTCAATATCGAGGGGTTCGGCGCGAGTTGCCAGAACGGCCTTGGTCTGGGGGAAAGCATCGACGTCCACAAAGAAACGAGCCGAGGTGGTCTTGGACGCACGGCGCGCCATCAGCATGGCTTCGGCTGCGGCCGAGGCCTCGTCCAACATTCCCGCGTTCGCGGTGGCCATTCCGGTAAGGTCGGCGACCATCGTCTGGAACGTCAGCAGTGCCTCGAGGCGACCCTGCGAGATTTCGGGCTGATATGGGGTGTACGCGGTGTACCACGACGGGTTCTCGAGCACGTTGCGCTTGATCACGCTGGGCATGATGGTGTCGTAGTACCCCAGACCGATCATGGAACGGCGGACGGTGTTTTCGTTGGCGATCGCGCGCAGTTCGGCCAGAGCCTCACGCTCGGTGGCGGCCTGCGGAATCGACGACTGCGCGATGACGGCCTGACGGATCCCCTGGGGAACCGCAGCGTCCATCAGCGCGTCCAGCGAACCATAACCGAGGGTTTCGAGCATGGCCTTCTGAGCCGCGGCGCCGGTGCCGACGTGGCGGGAAGTGAATGCGGTCATCGATTACTCCGCGATGAGTGATTCGTACTCGTCGGCCGAAATCAGCTCGACAGTGTCGGTGAAACGTACGCTGAACATCCAGCCGTCACCATAGGGGTCCGAGTTCACGAGCTCGGGTGAGTCAACGACGCCCTGGTTGGACTCGACAACTTCGCCCGACACGGGTGCGTACAGTTCGCCAACCGACTTGGTCGACTCTGCTTCGCCCACAATGGTGCCCGATGCGATGGTGCTGCCCACCTTGGGCAGGTCAACATAGACGATGTCGCCGAGAGCATCGGCGGCGAACTGGGTGATGCCCACGTGGGCGATGTCGCCCTCGATGCGCACCCATTCGTGCTCGCGGGTGTACTGCAGGTTTGCGGGGATGCTCATTATCGGGCCTTTCGTGAATAGAACGGGAGGGTTACTACAGTTGCGGGAATTGCGGTGCCGCGCACATCGATGGACAACGTCGTGCCGATTTCGGCGTAACGAGGTTCGACGAGCGCGAAAGCGATGGGGAATCCGAGGGTCGGGGACAGTGCGCCGCTGGTGATCTCGCCGACTGTCACGTCACCGGACTGCACGGCGTAACCGGCGCGGCCCGCGCGCTTGCCTTCGGACTGCAAACCCACGAGAACACGTGCATCCGCGGGCATCGGCGCTTCCACGCCAGCACGGCCGACGAACTTTTCTTTCGACAGGTCCACCACGCGTGCAGCGCCGACCTGGGCGGGCTTGAGTTCGGTGTTCAGCTCGTGGCCGTACAGCGGCATGCCCGCTTCGAGGCGCAGGGTGTCGCGGCATGCAAGGCCGCAGGGCACGAGACCGTGTCCCGCACCGGCAACAGTCGCGGCGTCCCACAGTTCCGCGGCGTGTGATTCGTCAATGTACAGTTCGAAGCCGTCCTCACCGGTGTAACCGGTGCGGGCAACGATCACGTCATGGCCACGGAATGTGCCCGACTGG
>CALBMG010000020.1 GCA_937896185.1 uncultured Microbacteriaceae bacterium
GACGCTCTTCCGATCTGAGTAGCCGGTGTCGCTGATGAGACGCGTCGTCTCGTCCTCGGCACACGCCGACCCTAACTTTCGTCGAATCACCTGAAAGGCCAGCAATGATTCTCGCGAGTATTCCTTCCCCCTCCTATGAGTTCCAGATTTTGCGACTCGATGACTGGTTCCGGTCATTGGGTGCATCGTGGTTCACTCTGGATGTTTCGATTCACGCCTATGCATTGTGTATTTTGGCGGGAATTATGGCGGCACTCTGGATCGCGAATCGCCGACTCGTTGGCCGAGGTGTTGAATCGGGTCTCGTCATTGATGTTGCTCTCTTCACTGTTCCACTGGGAATCATCGGTGGTCGTATCTATCACGTGCTCACGCACAGCGCTGATTACTTTGGCGAGGGCAAAGACCTCGCACATGTCTTCTACATCTGGGAAGGTGGCATGGCTATCTTCGGGGCGATTATCGGTGGATTGATCGGTGCTGTAATTGGCTGCCGAGTTGTTGGTCTTCGTCTGACCTCCTACCTCGACGCATTAGCACCCGGAATGCTGGTCGCGCAGGCGATGGGTCGTCTGGGTAACTTCTTCAATCACGAGTTGTTCGGTTGGCCAACAGACCTGCCGTGGGGTCTCGAAATCGAGAGCACCAATCCCGCCTTCCCCGCAGGGTTACCCGAAGGCACTCTGTTCCATCCCACGTTCCTCTACGAAATGATCTGGAACTTCCTCGGCGCCGCAGTAGTCATTTGGCTTGGTCGCCGGTTCGTGTTGCAGTGGGGCCGCCAATTCGCCATGTACCTAGTGTGGTACGGCCTCGGACGCATTGTGTGGGAGTCCATCCGCCTCGACCCCAGCGACATCATCCTGGGCCTGCGCACCAACGTGTGGGCTGCAATCGCCTCCGTTGTTGTGGGTGTCACCATTTTCGTGATCCAAGGCAAGCGTCACACGGGACGTGAATCAGGAGCATATGTCTCGGGTCGCGGGAATTCGGGTCAGAACGCGCTAGAATCTGAAGACACCTACACGGTCGACGAACTTGTCACAGGAGCCAAGTCGTAAACCACAAGGCCCGTCACAAGCGGATCCACCACACTCGACTCACCACAGTCGTTGCCTTGCACATCTCGGGCCAAAGTCGTCCCCTCTAGAGGAAGGACGATGCCTCATGGCTCTGTCACCTTTCGGTCGTTTTAGCTCTTTCCCCGAGGCGAAGGGTTTGTACAACCCCGCCGAGGAAAAAGACTCGTGTGGTTTTGCAATGGTCGCGACCACCCGTGGATATGCGGGACACGACATCATCGACACAGCACTGTCCAGCCTGCGTAACCTTGAGCACCGTGGTGCAGTGGGATCCGATGCGGGAACCGGTGATGGCGCCGGTATTTTGATTCAGGTCCCGGACCGATTCTTCCGTGACGTTGTGGAATTCGAACTGCCTGCAGCGGGTAACTATGCCGCGGGTCTGGCGTTCCTGCCCCTCGATGAAACCCAGCGTGGTGCGGAAAAATCGGCGATTGAAGCCATCGCAGTTTCGGAAGGTCTGGCGCCTTTGGGCTGGCGTGTGGTTCCCACCGACCCCGAGCACCTGGGAACGTTGGCCCGCGAGGTCATGCCCGCGTTCGAACAGTTCTTTGTGTCTGATGCTCGTGGCTCCGCCTCGGGTATTGAACTCGACCGCCTGACGTTCCGCCTGCGCAAGCGTGCCGAACGCGAACTGGGAACTTATTTCCCCTCGCTGTCGTCGCGAACAATTGTGTACAAGGGCATGGTCACCACGCTGCAGTTGGAGCCTTTTTACCCCGACCTCTCCGATGACCGCCTCGAATCCACTCTGGCATTGGTGCACTCACGGTTCTCGACCAACACGTTCCCCTCGTGGCCGTTGGCTCACCCCTTCCGCTATGTGGCTCACAACGGTGAGATCAACACGGTTCGCGCCAACCGCAACTGGATGCGTGCACGTCAGTCACAGCTTGAATCGCCGTTGCTCGGTGATTTGACTCCGTTGTTCCCCATCGTCGCCGATGCAGGCTCGGACTCTGCTTCGTTCGACGAGGTCGTTGAATTGCTCGAGCTGTCGGGTCGTTCGTTGCCTCACGCCGTCATGATGATGATTCCCGAGGCGTGGGAAAACGACAGCGCTATGGATTCTGATCGACGCGATTTCTACCGATACCACTCCATGCTTATGGAACCGTGGGATGGCCCGGCAGCCCTCGCGTTCAGTGATGGTTCGATTGCCGGTGCAACCTTGGACCGCAATGGTCTGCGCCCCGGCCGTTTTCTCGTGACCGATGACGGTCTCGTGGTTCTCGCCTCGGAAATTGGTGTGTACGACGTAGCTCCGGAACGTGTTGTCCGCAAGGGTCGTTTGCAGCCGGGTCGCATGTTCATCGTTGACACAGTCCAGGGCCGAATCATTGAAGACGACGAGATCAAGTCGCAGATTTCGACACTGGAACCGTGGGGCCAGTGGGTCGATGACAACGAAATTCACCTCGAGGAACTTCCCGAGCGTGAACACATCATTCACACCGAGGCATCGATTGCCCGACGCCAGCGCACCTTCGGGTACACCCACGAGGAAGTTCGCATGATTATCGCGCCCATGGCGCAGACCGGTGCCGAGCCGCTGGGTGCCATGGGGTCGGACACTCCGATTGCGGTTCTGTCCGAGCGTCCTCGTTTGTTGTTCGATTACTTTGCGCAGCAGTTCGCGCAGGTGACCAACCCTCCGTTGGACTCGATCCGTGAAGAGATTGTTACGTCTATGGAGGTGGGCCTGGGCCCTGAGCGCAACCTGCTCACGGCAACACCCGAGCACGCGCGTCAGGTTGTTATCGATTTCCCCGTGATTGACAATGATGAGCTGGCGAAGATTCGCCACCTCACCGCTGATGGCCGCGCGAGTACACAGACCATTCGCGGTCTTTACCGAGTGGACGATGGCGTCGACGCGCTCGAGCAACTGCAGGTAGTGCGCCCCGACATTCTGCTGGTGCTGGACGCAGCCTATGCGGAATTCGTGAAGCGCAACGATTACGCCGCCGGCATCGAATTGGTGGCGGAGGAGAGCGAGAATGTCGTGATGACGCGCACCTTCTCGAAGATCTATGGCCTCGCCGCGATCCGCGTCGGCTGGTGCTACGCGCCGCAGAGCGTGGTCGAGACGTTCCATCGTCTGCGGC
>CALBMG010000021.1 GCA_937896185.1 uncultured Microbacteriaceae bacterium
GTGGCACCGCGGGCCTGCAGTTCACCGGCCATTGCGAGGAAATCCACTGCGGCAGAAATGCCGTCCTTGTCGCGAACCTTCGTCGGGTCGACGAGGTAGCCCAGTGCCTCTTCGTACCCAAAGATGAGGTTCGGCACCCGGTTGACGAATTTGAAGCCGGTCAACGTGTCCGAGTATTCGATTCCGTAGTGTGCGGCGACCTGGCGCAATGCGGGCGATGACACAATCGAGGCTGCCAATGCGGCGGGGGCATCGGAGCCGCTGTGACGCTCTGCAGCACGCCAACCCAGCAGGCAACCTACCTCGTTGCCCGTCAGTCTGCGCCACACACCGTTGTCCTTGATGGCGACGGCAAGGCGGTCGGCATCGGGGTCGTTGGCGATGATGAGGTCGATGCCGTGGCGGTCCGCTGTGGCATAGGACAGGTCCAACGCGCCCGGTTCTTCGGGGTTGGGGAACGCCACGGTGGGGAAATTACCGTCGGGGTGGATCTGTTCCTCGACCACCACTGGTGTGCCGAGTCCTGCGGCGGCATAGGTGCGTTCTGAGACTTCCCAGCCCACTCCGTGCATGGCGGTGTACACGAATCGGGCGGGTGTTTCGGGACGTGTGCTGAGGGCTGCGGTGGCGGTCACATACGAATCAATGACGGACTCGTCGGCCATGCGGTACGACGTCGACCGGGGGTATTCGCTGACGGGGGTTGTTGAGGCCTCGAGGATGAGGGCTTCGATTTCGGCGTCCGCGGGGGACACAATCTGGGACCCTTCATCGGCGCCGCCCAGGTATACCTTGTATCCGTTGTCTCGGGGAGGGTTGTGGCTGGCGGTCACCATCACACCGGCGCTGAGGCCCAGACTGCGCACTGCGGTCGCAGTGACGGGTGTCGGAACCTCGCGGTTGAACAGAATGACGTCCAATCCCAGGCCCGCAAAAATCTCGGCGGAGTCACGCGCAAACACATCCGAGTTGATGCGTCCGTCGTAGCCGATGACCACGCTGGGGGAGTCCTCACGTGCCAGCAGGTAACGAGCGAAACCCATGGCGGCCTGCATGACGAGCACGCGGTTCATGCGGTTCGTGCCGGCGCCGAGTTCGCCGCGCAACCCGGCTGTACCAAAGGTTAGCCGCGACCCAAATCGGTCGGACAGGTCGGTCATGGCCGCGGAGTCACCCGCGCGGGCGGCATCGAGAATGGGTCGCAGTTCGGCAACCGTTTCGGGGTCAGGGTCCTGTGCGAGCCAGGATTCTGCTGCGGTGATCAGTGCGGTGTCCATCGGTTGTCCTTCCCTACAGTGCGGCGACGACGTCGGCCAAAAGCTGCGAAATGACGGGTTCGGCTGCCTTGCCCGACTCCATGACCTCCTGGTGTGACAGGGGGTTGGGTGAAATTCCTGCGGCGAGGTTGGTGATCAACGAGAAACCGAGAACCTCCATGCCGGCCTCGCGTGCGGCAATTGCCTCCAGGGCGGTCGACATGCCGACGATGTGTCCGCCCATGTGCTTGACCATCTGTACTTCGGCGGGGGTTTCATAGTGAGGGCCGCGGAACTGGGCGTAAATTCCTTCATCCAGCTCGGGTTTGACCGTGCGGGCCACATCGCGCAGGCGACGCGAATAAAGGTCGGTGAGGTCGATGAAGGTTGCGCCCTCCAATGGCGACGAGGCGGTGAGGTTGATGTGGTCGCTGATCAGGACCGGAGTGCCAGCATCCCAGGTTTCCTTCAACCCGCCAGCTCCGTTGGTCAACACCATGATTCGTGCGCCTGTCGCAGCTG
Organism: uncultured Microbacteriaceae bacterium; assembly: GCA_937896185.1. Lineage (GTDB taxonomy): Bacteria > Actinomycetota > Actinomycetes > Actinomycetales > Microbacteriaceae > MWH-TA3. The sequence goes on from CALBMG010000021.1 coordinate 1,779, forward strand.
CGGTTCGCACCGAGTGCACGACCCGGCGCACCCCGTGGTCTTCATAGAAGTGGGTGCGCGCACCAATAATGAGGACGTGCTTTCCGCCCGGGGTGCGCAGGCTTCGAATGGTGCCCACATGTCCTTCGACCGCGGGCTTGCTGAACCCGATGATGTCGGTTGCGGGGAATTCTGCAACAAGTTCGCCCACCAGGTCGGCTGCCTTTGCCCAGCCGCTGCCCAGTGTCAGGGCGATGTCGTGGCGGGGGACTCCCGTGGCCTCGGCGATTTGGGCCGCGGCCTGAGCCGCAATCTCGTGAGGGTTCGCGGCGGGATTGTCCAGTGGGTTTCCCACGGTGTCACAGCACGAATCGGTTGAACAGCACGACTTTGAGCGAATTTCCATACCGTCAGCCTATTCTTTGCCGGCCATCACCGCGACGGGCCGCGGATGCTATTTTGCGCATCGGGCGTGAAACAATAGGCAGGTGAATACTGCAGCCCTTCGTAAGCATCGTGTCGTCGTTATTGGTGGTGGCCCCGGTGGCTACGAGGCGGCGCTCGCCGCAGCCCAACTGGGCGCCGATTCGACTCTGATCGAACGTGTGGGCGTTGGCGGTAATGCGGTGCTGACGGATGTGGTTCCGTCGAAGTCGTTGATTGCGACTGCCGAGGCCGCACAGGCGATTTCCGAGGCAGCCGAATTGGGCGTGCAGTTCACTGTCCGTGGTGACAGCGGGACTGCGCACCGACCCGAGGTTCTCGTAAATTTGGCCGCCGTGAATGAACGACTGCTGCGCCTGGCCAAGGAACAGTCCATCGATATGGGTTCGACACTGACGGCCGCGGGTGTCACCGTTATTGCCGGTGAGGGGCGCCTTGACGGCACACACCGTGTGATCGTGTCTACCGGTGGCCGCAACCCACAGGATTTCGACACGCTAGAGGCTGACACCATCATCGTGGCTGTCGGCGCGCACCCGCGCGAGTTGCCCACGGCAATGCCCGATGGTGAACGAATTCTGACGTGGAAGCAGTTATACAACCTGGACTCTGTCCCCGAACATTTGGTTGTCATCGGTTCGGGTGTGACCGGTGCCGAATTTGCGTCGGCCTATACGGCGTTGGGCGCCAAGGTCACGCTGGTATCGAGCCGTGATCGGGTGCTTCCCGGCGAGGACGCCGATGCTGCTGACCTGCTCGAGGGAGTATTCCGTCGTCGCGGGACAACCGTGTTGTCCAACAACCGTGCCGAATCGGTGGTTCGCAACGGCGACGTGGTGACCATCACGCTGGGCGATGGTTCGACACTCGAGGCCAGCCACTGCTTGGTCGCCGTTGGCTCAATCCCCAACACCGAAGGTCTCGGCCTGGCGGATGCCGGAGTGCAGTTGACGGAAACCGGCCACATTCCCGTGAACCGTGTTGCCTGCACCAACGTTCCCGGAATTTATGCCGTCGGAGACTGCAGCAACGCGATGCCTCTCGCCTCGGTGGCCTCACACCAGGGTCGCACCGCGGTGTTACACGCGCTGGGGGATTTCGCCAAGCCGTTGGATATGCGTGTCGTGACGAGCAACATTTTCACGTCACCGGAAATTGCGACGGTGGGGGCGTCCGAGCAGGATGTCGCCAACGGCGACGTAGCCGGTGTGGTCTACACGTTGGATCTGGAATCCAACGCCCGAGCAAAAATGCAGGGCGTGACCGAGGGTTTCATTAAACTGATTGCTCAGCCCGAGTCGGGAATCGTGATCGGTGGCGTAATCGTGGGCCCCAAGGCCTCCGAGCTGATTTTGCTGATTTCGTTTGCGATGGAGCACCGTCACACCGTGGACCAGCTGGCGCGATCGTGGAGCGTGTACCCGTCACTCGCGGGCGCCATCGTCGATGCTGCAAAGGGAATGCATACCGCACTGCGCAGCTAATTTCGGTTCGGCGATGCCGTCGAAAATGTCGAGTGCGCCGCCAGAACCCCCGCGGCTGGACCGCGTGCGGTACAACTGTTGTATGACCGAAAAAGTTACCGGCCCCCGCAGCTATTTCCCCTCAATCGAAAAGAAGTATGGTCAGCCGATCCAGCATTGGATGGACATCCTCGTGCCGCACGCGGACAAAACCCACATGCAGCAGGTCGCTGTCCTCAAGGACGAGCACGGTATGGGCCACGGCCATGCCAATGCGATCGTGCACGTGTTCCGCGCACAGTAATTGACGGGAAGTTACTCGGCGTCGGTAATGGTCAACAGCAGGTGGCCGCTGGCAACGGTAGCACCCACCTCGGCGTTGATGCCGGTGACGATGCCATCCTTGTGAGCGGCAATGGGCTGCTCCATCTTCATGGCCTCGAGAACTACGACGAGATCGCCCGCAACCACGGTGTCGCCCTCGGCAACGGCGATCTTCACGATTGTTGCCTGCATGGGTGACTTCACGGCGTTTCCGCCGCCACCGGTGTGTCCGTGCGCGGTCTTCGAACGCTGAGGCGCGACGGCCTTGCGTGAACGAGACGAGGTCGGAATCAGGTTGTCGGGCACCGAAACCTCGAGGCGCTTGCCGTCTACCTCGACGACAACGTTGTGGCGGGTTTCCGGCTCGGCCAACGGCTCAGCCTGACCCTGCCAGGGCAGCAGTTCGTTGACGAATTCGGTTTCAATCCAGCTGGTGTACACGCTGAACGCATCGTCACCTTCGGGGGCAAACGCGGCGTCGGAGACAACCGCGCGGTGGAACGGCAGAACCGTCGGCAGGCCTTCGACTTCGAATTCTGCGAGTGCGCGGCGGGCCTTGGCCAGTGCGTCCTTGCGGTCTGTGCCGGTCACAATCAGTTTGGCGAGCAACGAGTCAAATGAGCCCGAAATCACATCGCCGCTGGTGACACCGCTGTCGACGCGGATGCCGGGGCCGCCGGGAATGCGAATAGCCTTCACCGGGCCGGGAGTGGGGCGGAAGTTAGCGCCCGGGTCCTCGCCGTTGATGCGGAATTCGATCGAGTGACCGCGAACCTCGGGGTCGGGATAGTTCACAAGTCCGCCCTCGGCGATGCGGAACTGCTCGCGCACCAGGTCGAGGCCCGTGACCTCTTCCGAAACGGGGTGTTCCACCTGCAGTCGGGTGTTCACCTCGAGGAAGGTAATGGTCCCGTCGCTGCCGATGAGGAACTCGCAGGTGCCGGCACCCAGGTAGCCGACCTCGCGCAGGATGTTTTTCGACGCGGTGTACAACAGTTCGCGCTGGGCCTCGGTCACAAAAGGTGCGGGCGCTTCTTCGACGAGCTTTTGGTGTCGACGTTGCAGCGAGCAGTCGCGGGTTGACACTACGACGACGTTGCCTTCGGAGTCGGCGAGGCACTGGGTTTCCACGTGACGCGGCTTGTCGAGGTATTTTTCGACGAAGCATTCACCACGGCCGAACGCGGCGACTGCCTCTCGGGTTGCCGATTCGAACAGTTCGGGAATTTCGTCGCGGGTGCGAGCCACCTTCAGGCCGCGGCCACCGCCACCGAATGCTGCCTTGATGGCGACGGGCAGGCCGTGCTCGTCCACAAATTCCAGGATTTCTTCCGCGGTGGACACGGGGTTGATCGTGCCGGGGGCCAGAGGTGCGCCGACCTTTTCAGCAACGTGGCGTGCGCTGACCTTGTCGCCGAGGCGTTCGATGGCTTCGGGGGATGGGCCGATCCAGATGATGCCTGCGGCGCTGACGGCGCGAGCGAAGTCGGCGTTCTCGGCGAGGAAGCCATATCCGGGGTGGATCGCGTCAGCGCCGGAGCGCTTGGCGATTGCCAAAATCTTGTCGATGACCAGGTAGGTCTCTGCACTGGTAGTGCCGTCGAGCGAATAGGCCTCGTCGGCGAGTTTCACGTGGCGTGCCTCGCGGTCCTGGTTTGCGTACACCGCAACCGATGCGATGCCGGCGTCCTTGGCGGCACGGATAACACGGACAGCAATTTCGCCTCGGTTGGCGACAAGCACCTTCGTAATACGGGTCATAGCGACAGCCTATTAGTGGCGACCGCGCGAATGTTTGTGTGACATCAACAAAAGGCCGTGATTTTCATCGCGTTGTACGACAATCATCGGTTCCAGAAGTCGGTCCATTCGACGCCGAGTTCCTGTGCCATCAGCCGCAGGCCCGGCACGCTGATTCCCACCACGGTGTGCGGGTCGCCCTCGATTTCACGCACGAATGCGGCGCCCAAACTGTCGATGGTGAAGGCCCCCGCCACGTGCAGGGGTTCCCCTGTGGCGATGTAGGCGTCAATTTCGGCATCGCTGACATCGGCAAAGTGCACCGTGGCCACGCTGACCAACCCGGTCGCGGCACGGAATTCACCACCTCGATGATCGATAAGCCAGTGTCCCGAAAAGAGCTTTCCCGAACGCCCGCGCTGTGCGAGCCAGCGTTGACGAGCCACCTCGGGGTGGTGAGGTTTCCCATAAATGACGTCATCGAGCACGAACGCCGAGTCGCCACCGAAAACGAAACCATCAATCTCGGAACCGCGTTCCACGACAACCGCCTCGGCCTTGGCCTGCGCCAGCAGTGCGACCATGTCGTGGGCGTTCGCGGGCGCCTGTTGGGCCACAACGGCGTCCTCATCGACACCGGGAGCGATTGCAATCGGTTCAACACCCGCGTTCCGCAGGGTCTGTAAACGTGCCGGCGAGGTCGAAGCCAAATAGAAACGCATACTCGCGAGGATATCGCGCCCTAGGCTAGAAGGATGGGTGAATGGATGGGCCGCGATATTGACGCGGACGTAACAGGTATTGCACACGGTGGCTTTGGTGTCGCCCGAGTCGACGGCCGGGTCGTGTTCATTGCCGACGCCATCCCCGGAGAGCGTGTTCGCGCCCGGGTGAATGACGATTCGAAGAAAAATTTTTGGCGCGCTGACGCCGTGGAAATCCTCGAGGCCAGCCCTCACCGAATTCCGCACGTGTGGCATGCGGCGTCGCTCGAGGTGGACCCAGACAAGCGTGCCGGTGGCGCCGACTTTGGGCACATTGCCCTCGCGCACCAGCGTCAGCTGAAGCGCGATGTGCTTGCCGACTCGCTGGCTCGGTTCGGCAAGCTGTCGCAGGACACCATCGAGTCGCTTCTCGGTGATGTCGAGGCCCTTCCCGGCGACGACGAATCGAACGGTTTGGGATGGCGTTCACGTGTGCGCCTTCACGTCGATGACCGTGGTCGAATCGGGCCGCGCGCTCGCCGTTCACACTCGGTGATTCAGGTGCCCGACCTTCCGCTCGCATCGGCGGGAATCAACGAGATTGCCCCGCTGGATCAGTACATTCAGGGCATCGAGACCGTCGATATTCTGTCGCCGTCTGTCGGTGACCCTCGGATGATTGTGGGCGAACAGAAGCCGATGGTCATCCGGGAAATGGTCGGCGACCGCGAATTCCGCCTCGACGATCAGGGATTCTGGCAGGTCCACCGCGAGGCGCCTATGGCGTTGACGCGTGCCGTCCAGGACGCCATCCTGCCCGGGAAGCTCGACCCCGCCGGCCACAATCTTGACTTGTATGGTGGCGT
>CALBMG010000022.1 GCA_937896185.1 uncultured Microbacteriaceae bacterium
CCGTTGGTGCACGACCCGATGAACGCGACGTCGATGCGCGTGCCCTGGACGCGCGAGCCCGGCGTGAAGCCCATGAACGCGAGCGCCTCATCGTCGGGCTCGGCCTCGATCGGCTCGGACACCGCCACCGACTGACCCGGGTTGATCCCCGGGTTCCCTGTGGCACGCGAAACAGCGCAGTGAACCCAGAAAGGCTGTCCGGACCTAGATGTCTGCAGCAGAAATCGACGAAGGCGTTTTCGAGTCCTCCGCCACCATTGACAACGGGAGCTTCGGCACCCGCACCATCCGCTTCGAGATGGGCCGCCTGGCCCAGCAGGCCGCCGGCTCCGCCGTCGCCTACCTCGACGACGAGACCATGCTGCTGAGCGCGACCACCGCCAGCAAGACTCCCAAGGACCACTTCGACTTCTTCCCGTTGACCGTCGACGTCGAAGAGCGTTCTTACGCAGCTGGCAAGATCCCCGGCTCGTTCTTCCGTCGTGAGGGACGCCCCTCGACCGAGGCGATCCTCGTCTGCCGTCTCATCGACCGTCCGTTGCGCCCGTCGTTCGTTGACGGTCTCCGCAACGAAGTCCAGATCGTCATCACCGTCCTGTCGATCGCACCGGGCGAGTACTACGACGCTCTCGCAATCAACGCAGCATCGGCATCGACCCAGATCTCGGGTCTGCCCTTCTCGGGCCCCATCGCCGGTATCCGCATGGCCCTCATCGAGGGCCAGTGGGTTGCATTCCCCACCCACGCACAGCTGGCAGACGCAGTGTTCGACCTCGTCGTTGCTGGTCGCGTCATCAAGACCGCTGATGGCTCGGAAGACGTCGCCATCATGATGGTTGAGGCCGAAGCCACCGAGGCATCGTGGAACCTCATCCAGGCCGGTGGAGTCAAGCCCAGCGAAGACATCGTCGCGCAGGGCCTCGAAGCTTCGAAGCCTTTCTTGTTCGAACTCGTTCGTGCACAGGAGCGCCTCGCGGCTCAGGCTGCAAAGGAAATCCAGGCATACCCCGTGTTCGCCGACTACTCGGACGAACTCGTCGCCGCTGTTTCGGCTTCGGCACACGACGAACTCGTCGCCGTGTACCAGATCGCTGACAAGCAGGCCCGTCAGGACGCCGATGACGCACTGAAGGCACGCGTCAAGGCCGAGGTTGCCGCCGCTGTTGAGGCCGGCACCCTGCCCGCAGAGTCGAACGCACAGTTCGGCGCCGCCTACAAGTCGGTCACCAAGAAGATCGTGCGCGGCCGAATCCTCACAGAGGGTGTTCGCATCGACGGCCGTGGCCTGTCCGACATTCGTGCGCTCGACGCCGAGGTCGAGGTCATTCCTCGCGTTCACGGTTCGGCTATCTTCCAGCGTGGTGAAACCCAGATCTTGGGCGTTACCACCCTGAACATGCTGAAGATGGAGCAGCAGATTGACGCGCTGACCCCCACCACCAGCAAGCGTTACATGCACCACTACAACTTCCCGCCCTACTCGACTGGTGAAACCGGTCGCGTTGGTTCGCCGAAGCGTCGTGAAATTGGTCACGGCTTCCTCGCCGAGCGCGCACTCGTGCCCGTTCTGCCGTCGCGTGAAGAGTTCCCCTACGCGATCCGTCAGGTGTCCGAGGCTCTGGGCTCGAACGGTTCGACCTCGATGGGTTCCGTCTGCGCTTCGACGCTGTCGCTGCTGAACGCTGGTGTGCCCCTGCGCGCACCCGTCGCCGGTATCGCCATGGGTCTGGTGTCGGACGTCGTCAACGGTGAAACCAAGTACGCCGCGCTGACCGACATCCTCGGCGCCGAAGACGCACTGGGTGACATGGACTTCAAGGTCGCCGGTACCAAGGACTTCATCACGGCTATCCAGCTGGACACGAAGCTCGACGGCATTCCCTCGTCGGTCCTCATCGGTGCACTGTCGCAGGCCCGCGACGCTCGTCTGCAGATCCTTGACGTCATCAACGACGCCATCGACGCACCCGACGAGATGGCACCGACCGCGCCTCGCGTGATCTCGGTGCAGATCCCCGTCGACAAGATCGGCGAGCTGATCGGCCCCAAGGGCAAGACCATCAACGCCATCCAGGACGAGACCGGCGCTGACATCTCGATCGAGGAAGACGGCACCGTGTATATCGGCGCAGTCGACGGTCCCTCGGCCGAGGCTGCACGCCAGCGTGTCAACGCAATTGCCAACCCGATCAACCCCGAGGTGGGCGACCAGTTCCTCGGCACCGTTGTGAAGCTGGCTGCGTTCGGTGCGTTTGTGTCGTTGTTGCCCGGCAAGGACGGCCTGCTGCACATCTCGGAGTTCCGCAAGCTCTCCGGTGGAAAGCGTGTCGAGAACGCCGAAGATGTCTTGTCGGTCGGCCAGAAGGTCCTCGTCAAGATCGCCAAGATCGACGACCGTGGCAAGCTGTCGCTCGAGCCCGTGCTCGAAGAGGGCGCTGACGCTGCACCCGCAGCTGACGCAGCCGAGTAATTCACTCCCACAGGGGGCGGTCCTTCGGGGCCGCCCCCTGTGCTGTATCCAGGTGGTGTCGCGGGTAGGCTCGAAGTCTTATGACCAATGTCGAACTTCCTCTCACTCAGCCCGAAATTTCGTTTACCTCGGCGGGGGGATGCGAGGTGCGCCGGACCGTGCATTCCAGTGGTTTGCGCATTTTGACCGAGCGCGTGCCGGGTTCTCGCAGTGCCTCGATTGGTTTGTGGATTGGTGCCGGTTCGCGTGACGAGCAGGCGGGGGAGTTTGGTTCCACGCATTTCCTCGAGCATTTGCTGTTCAAGGGAACCGATTCGCGCACTGCTTTTGATATCAGCGAGGCGTTTGATTCGGTCGGGGCGCACCACAATGCGCTGACCGCAAAGGAAAGCACCTGCTATTTGGCCAAGGTGCGCTCGGTTGATTTGCCGATGGCTGTTTCGGTGTTGGCCGATCAGGTGTCGAATTCGGTGTTGCGTGGCGAGGACTTTGAACTGGAACGTACCGTCATTTTGGAAGAACTGGCGATGGCCCAGGACGACCCCGATGATGTGTGCGGTGAACAATTCTTTGGTGCGGTGTTTGGTGATTCCGCCTTGGCACGGCCGATTGGCGGCTCGTTTGCGGACATCGAGGGCGCTGTGCGCGACACCGTTGTGACGCATTACCGCGCCCGATATACGCCCTCGGACCTCGTCGTCACCATTGCGGGCGATGTCGACCATGACGAGGCCGTTGCTCTCGTGTGCGCCGCGCTGACCGGTTGGGATCTGTCAGTTCCTGCGGCTCCTCGGGAGCGTCGCCTCGACGAGGATGCCACCGTCTCGAACCGTTCCATGCTGGCTGTGACTCAGCGTGACCTTGAGCAGGTTGCCGTGATTATGGGCGTTCCTGGTTTCCGGGCCGGCACCCGTCGCCGCAGTGATATTGGCGTGTTGTCGTCGGTGTTGGGTGGCGGTTCATCGTCGCGACTGTTCCAGGAAATTCGCGAAAAGCGCGGCTTGGCGTATTCGGTGGATGCCTTTCCCGTGTACTACTCGGATGCGGGTGCGTTCGGGATGGCGGCAGGTTGTGCGCCCAAGGCGGTGGCCGAGGTGACCCAGCTGATGCGGGACGGGCTGAACCAGATTGCCGCCGACGGCATCACCGAGGTGGAACTGCGTCGTGCGCGTGGCCAAATTTTGGGTGGTTCCACGCTGGCCCTCGAGTCGACGGATTCACGCATGAACCGTCTGGGCCGCGCCGAATTCATGGGCGTCTATCGTGACTTGGATGAGACGGAACGCCTGCTGAACTTGGTCACTCCCGACACGGTTCGTGCGGTGGCCGCAGAGCTTGCCGAGCAGCCGTACACGGTCTCGGCTGTCGGCGATGTAACCGACGCTACGTTCGCACACCTCGTCTAGAAACAGGTTTGTCGAGGTCGCTGCGGAACACCCGCAGGATGACGGATGCCGCCAGTGCGGTGATGAACACATAGGTCACGGTCAGCGCTTGCAGCTGCCCGCCGAACAGGGTGTCCGCGGCGAGGCCCGCGATAAGGATCGAGAATTCGCCTCGTGGGGTCAGAAACGCGCCGGCGCGAATCCAGGCCCGACTGTCGGACATGTTTCCCGCAATGTTGCGGCCGACGAGCAGTTTGCCCGCGATTCCTAGTACTGCGAGAAGCAGGCCAAGTGGGAGTGCGTTGAGCATGTCCATCGGGTTGACGCTGAGCCCAAAGAAGACAAAGAAGATCGCGGCGAATAGGTCGCGCACAGGGGACAGGCGGGCGCGGACGGCGGTGGCGACTTCGCCGGTCAGCACAAGCCCCACGAGGAACGCCGCGATCGCGCTCGAGAACCCGACCGATTCGGCAAATCCTCCGGCGACCAACGCGGCGCCAAATACGGACAGCAGCAGCGCTCCTTGGGCTTGTGTGTTGATGATGCGGCTGAGCGCACCCGCCCCGCGGAATGACAGCAATAGGGCAACGCCCGTCATGCCCAGCGCCAGACCGACCGAGAGGAACCCGGTGAGTGCGCCGAGTCCCGCGATGAGGCTCGAGACCAGCGGCAGGTAGGGGGCGAGGGTGAGGTCTTCGACGATGAGCACTGTGGTCACACGGCGGGACAGCTCGGACCGTTGCCATCCTGTTTCTTTCATCATCTGTGACGAAATTCCCGACGAGCTGACATAGGTGATTCCGCCGAGCACTATCGCTCCGACGAATCCCCATCCCAGCAGCAAGCCGATTATGGCCCCGGGTACGGCATTGAGCGCAAAGTCGATCGCGCCGATACTTTTGCGTTCCATGAATGCGCCGACGAGGTTCGGGCCGGAGTGTTCGAGTCCCAGCATGAGCAGCAGCAAGATTGCTCCCAGCTGCGCACCGGTGTTGAGGAATTCCTCGCTGAAATTCATGGGGGCGATACCGCCGTCGCCGAGTGCGACTCCCACGGCGAGATAGAACGGGACGACCGAGATGCGCATGCGAACTGCGAGGAAAGCGAACAGCCCGAGGACCAACAGGGTGAGGCCGATTTCGCTCAGCGTGACGCTCGCGGTGTCACTGAGGGCGGCGGCCACTGTGGTCGGGTTCATGTTCTTATTATTGCGTGTCGAATATTTCCTCGGTGTTGCGGGAATACAGATACCCCTGGGGGTATTATTTAGGGAGAGTTCATCAAAGGAGCATCCGTGGGAAATCACAAAACCTTCGTCATCGTCGGCGGTGTCGCCGGCGGCATGTCTGCGGCAACCCGACTGCGTCGACTGGACGAAACCGCTGACATCATCGTCATCGAGCGCGGAGCGGACGTGTCCTTTGCCAACTGTGGACTTCCGTATCACATTGGCGGAATCATCCCACAGCGCGGGGCGCTAGAACTGCAGACCCCGACAAGCCTGGGCCGTCGGTTCCGCATTGACGTGCGAGTCCGCACCGAAGCCACGGCGATCGACCGCACCAACCGGGTCATCACCACCCGCGATCTCGTCACCGGCGAGGAAACC
>CALBMG010000023.1 GCA_937896185.1 uncultured Microbacteriaceae bacterium
CCTACACGACGCTCTTCCGATCTGCGTCGCCGGCTTCGACGTCCTGACCGAGTCGCTTCAGATGCGACGACGCATCGGCTATCTGCCGGAAGCCGCTCCCTCCTATGGCGAGATGAGCGTGCTGTCGTTCCTGCGCTCACCGGAATCAGGTCGTGGCGACACAGTACTCAGTGTTTTCTCGTTCTCTCACAACACCCTCGGTGTCAGGCTGTCTGTCGGGCGGCCGAATGTCACCTTGTTGGACGCTGTGAGTGGCCAGCCTGTGGGCGCTACCGATGACGATGGACACGTAGTCCTTGAACTAGCGGCCCGCGGATGGCACTGGCTCGTTCTCGGTCCGTGACGGTGCTCGACGATACGCTGGAATCATGACTAACTGGGAACGTATTGGCGTATTTGATTTAGAAACTACTGGGCTCGATGTCACGCGTGAGCGTGTTGTGACAGCCTTTGTGGGTGTACTCGATGCCAATGGCGTCGTAATTGAGAGCAACTCGTGGGTGGCAAACCCTGGTGTTCCTATTCCCGATCGTGCGGCAGAAGTTCACGGCTACACCACAGAGCGCGTGCAAAAAGAGGGTCGTCCTGCTTCAGAAGTCGTCTCTGAAGTTCTCGAGGTGCTTCGTGGGCTATTTACTCAGGGCATTCCGGTGGTCGCATACAACGCGACCTACGACTTCTCTTTGCTGCATTTTGACGCACTCAGGAACGGTCTCGCACCTTTGGAAGATCCGAAACCAATCTTTGATCCCTTAATCATCGACAAAAAGGTTGACACCTATCGCAAGGGCTCACGCACGCTGATTGCAGCGTGTGACACCTATGGCGTCACCTTGGACGATGCGCACGAGGCGCGTTCCGACGCAGTGGCCGCAGGAAGAGTGTTGCTCGCCATAGCCCACAAGTTCGCCGATGACGCACACCTACAGGGAACGCCACATGAATTACACGACAACATTGCTCGATGGGCTCGTGAGCAAGCAGAGTCCTATGCGGACTGGGCTACTCGAAATGGGCGCAATGTTTCACGACCAGGACCTGGAACCTGGCCCGTGTACGAAGCCTAGATCACCACACACAAAAAAATGGCCGCCCCGTAGGGCGGCCATTATTCGTAACAGTTACTGACCGAAGCCGGCGTAACGCTGGTTGAACTTCTCGACGCGACCGGCCGAGTCCATGATGCGCTGCTTGCCCGTGTAGAAGGGGTGCGATGCGCTCGAGATTTCGACGTCGACTACGGGATAGGTGTTTCCGTCTTCCCATTCGATTGTCTTGTTCGACGACACAGTCGAGCGGGTGAGGAAAGCCTCGCCGCTTGCAAGGTCGCGGAATACCACAGCGTTGTATGCGGGGTGAATGTCAGCCTTCATGATTACCTTTTGTCTCAAAGTTGATGCGCCAAACGCGCCAAAAATTAACTATATCAGATTTAACGGATTCCCCGTGCACTGAAGCGCCCGTTGATGTGTTCGACGTGAAGTTGCGTTCCAAATGCCTCGGAAAGAACGGACGAGGTCAGCACTTCCTGAATGCGACCCTGCGACACGATAGAGCCATTCTTGAGAACCAGTGCGTGCGTGAATGCTGCCGGAATTTCATCAACGTGATGTGTAACAAGAATCATTGCAGGGGCGGTACGCATCGAGGCGAATCCGTCAAGCATCAGCAGGAGTTCCTCGCGTGAACCCAAATCCAGACTTGCCGCTGGCTCGTCCAGGAACAAAATTTCGGGATCCGTCATGATGGATCGAGCGATTTGTACACGCTTTTGCTCGCCATCGGACAGGGTTCCGAACTGACGTTCTGCGAGTTTGTCCAGCTTCCACTCGGCCAGCACACGCATGGCTCGTTTTTCGTCGATGTCATCGTATTGTTCCGAATCGCGTGCCGTAACCGCCCAGGCAGCCGTCATAACAGCATCCAAAACAGTTTCGGTATTGGGAATCAGGCGTGCAACGGCACTGGACGAGAAACCAAGACGAGTGCGAAGTTCCGTGACATCATCTGCCGAGACACTTTCACCGACAACAGTTGCGTTTCCCGAGGTGGGTTTTGTGTGAGCAGACGCCAGTTGCAACAACGTGGTTTTTCCGGCACCGTTCGGGCCAATTACGGCCCACCGTTCGTCGGGGTTTACCACCCAATTGATCCCCGACAGGATTGCGTGGTCGTCACGGATGACAGAAACATTTTGAAAATTGAGTACTGAGGTCATTATTTAACTAGCCTAGGCGGTTATTCGCTGATAGAGCGCCAGGGTCTTTTCGGCGATTGCACTCCAGGTGAAGTGCTGCTCTGCACGTTCGCGCCCAGCGCGTCCGTACCGTTCACACAGTTCAGGGTCCGTAACGACCTCGGTAAGAATTCTGGCCAAATCGCTGACGTACTGCTCGGGATTAACGGGGGTACCCGTGCCGTCGGTAACCTGCTCAATGGGTACCAGACGTCCGGTAACCCCGTCCACAACCACTTCGGGAATTCCACCCGTCGCTGTACCCACCACGGCGACGCCGCAGGACATCGCTTCGAGATTCACGATTCCCAAGGGTTCGTAAATGGACGGGCAGACAAACACATCGGAAACACTCAGGGCGACGGTCAGCTCTGCTCGCGACAGCATTCGGTCAATCCACACAACACCATCTCGCTGTTCGCGCAACGAGTCGACGGCGGACGTAACCTCGGCCATAATTTCCGGAGTGTCTGGTGCTCCCGCGCAGAGTACTATCTGCACATCGGATGGCAGTTTCTCGCATGCTGCAAGCAGATACGGTAGACCTTTCTGGCGGGTGATTCGTCCCACGAAAATAACGGTCGGGCGTTCGGGGTCTATTCCCAATGAATGAGCGACATCGTGGTCGACGTTGCGCGTCCACGCTTCGAGGTCAATTCCGTTGTGGATCGTCACTACCTTGTCGGGATTGACTTCGGGGTATGAGCGCAAAATATCGGCTCGCATACCGTCACTGACAGCAATAATCGCAGCTGCACCCTCGTAGGCGGATTTTTCAATCCAACTGGAAACTCGGTAGCCACCACCCAGTTGTTCCGCCTTCCAAGGCCGAAGAGGTTCAAGCGAGTGTGCGGTGATCACATGTGGAATTCCATGAAGGAGGCTCGCAAGATGTCCCGCCGCGTTTGCATACCAGGTGTGAGAGTGCACAACATCCGAACCCTGTGCAGGTTCCACCATTGCCAAATTCGTTGCCAACGTAGAGATAGTCGCATTAGAGTCAGAAAATTCGCTGGGTGCCGAATATGCGACGGTTTCTGACTCATCACGGGTTTTGCCGAAACAACTGACCTGAACGTCGATGTGTGATCGAAGAGCTGACACCAGCTCGGCGACGTGGACTCCCGCACCACCGTAAATCTCGGGTGGATATTCCTTGGTGATTACGTTAACTCGCATGTCAAAACGCTAGCGTATTCGCGCGTCTGCCCCTAGTGTGTGGTTATGACGAGCCCTAAAGTTTTCGGAATTGTCCTCGCCGGTGGTGAAGGAAAGCGCCTGATGCCGCTCACATCGGACCGCGCTAAGCCCGCAGTCCCCTTTGCCGGTGAGTACCGTCTCATCGATTACGCGATTTCGAACTTGATCAATTCGGACCTTCGACAAATCGTCGTATTGACCCAGTACAAATCTCACTCTCTGGACCGCCACGTATCGCAAACTTGGCGTCTTTCGGGGATGCTCAACGCATATGTTGCCTCGGTTCCCGCACAGCAACGACTGGGTAAGCATTGGTTCCAGGGCAGCGCTGACGCAATCCTGCAAAGCCTCAACCTGATTCGTGATGAAAAACCGGACATCGTCGTGGTCGTCGGCGCAGATCACGTGTACCGCATGGACTTCCGTCCCATGATTGAAGCCCACATCAAAAATGGTGCAGGTGTCACCGTCGCCGGTATTCGTCAACCAATTTCACTCGCAGATCAGTTCGGCGTAATCGAAGTCGATGACAACAACCCCGAAAAAATCGCACAGTTCCGCGAGAAGCCATCGGACGCAAAGGGTCTCTCCGACTCTCCACACGAGGTTTTGGCGTCAATGGGTAACTATGTGTTTAACGCCGACGTACTGATTGATGCAGTCACTCGAGACGGACAACTGCCCGACTCGAAGCATGACATGGGTGGGGATATTGTTCCCGCATTCGTAGCCAAGGGCGAGGCTTTTGTGTATGACTTCATCCGCAACGATGTGCCCGGATCAACAGACCGCGACCGGAACTACTGGCGCGACGTTGGTTCAATTGATTCATTCTTTGAAGCACACCAGGATCTCATTACACCGTTGCCCGTTTTCAACCTGTACAACCGAGAATGGCCCATCTACAGCCAGCAATGGAATTCGCCGCCCGCAAAGTTTGTTCGAGACGACCAAGGACGCAGTGGAACCGCAACGGACTCCATCGTGTCACTGGGAGTAGTTGTCTCGGGTGCCACCTTGGAACGGTGTGTGCTGGGGCCGTGGGTTCAGGTATCCCCCGGATCCACTATCACAGACGCAATTTTGTTCGAACGCGTCACTGTCGGTGAAGGCGCCACAATTCGTAGGGCTATTCTGGACAAGGACGTGGTCGTTGCTCCCGGTGCAACCGTCGGAGTAGATCACGACTTAGACCGTTCACGGGGTTTCACCGTGACGCCCAGCGGAATCGTTGTTGTCGAAAAGGGTCAACGCGTCGAATAAAGGAGCACTATGTCACGCTTTCTCGTTGTATGTGACGTAGATTCAACCCTGATTGATGATGAAGTCATCGAGCTGATTGCAGATCTGGCCGGCACTCGTGAGCAAGTTGCCCACATCACATCACGAGCAATGGCTGGCGAACTCGATTTCGCTGGCTCCCTCAGAGAACGTGTTGCAACGTTGAAAGGGCTTCCAGTTGTGTCCCTGTCAGGCATCGTTGACCGTATTAGCGTCACCAATGGCACGCCAGAATTGGTTAACGCGGTGCACGCTGCGGGAGGACGAATTGCTGCGGTATCGGGAGGATTTCACGAAATTCTTGATCCGCTCGCCACTGGCTGGGGCTTGGACTGGTGGGCGGCCAACCGTTTCGAGGTCACGGATGGACTACTCACAGGACATGTGCTGGGTGACATCGTGGATGCTCAGGCAAAAGCTAACGCACTAACGATGCTGGCCGATAGATACGACGTGCCGCTGAAGTCAACAATTGCCGTCGGCGATGGTGCAAACGATCTTAAGATGATGGCTGTTGCCGGAATTGGTGTGGCGTTCTGCGCTAAACCCATTGTCGAAGAACTGGCTGACGTGAAAATCACGGAACGTGACCTTCGACGCGTTATCCCACTGTTCGGACAACTCACGGATTAGTTCCGAGAGCCACTCACGCTGACTGTGAGAAATTACCCGTTATGGGGTATTTGCGTTAGTGGCCCATTCCGAGGCCGCCATCAACGGGAATCACGGCTCCAGAGATGTAGCCCGAGTCATCGGAAGCCAACCAGGCAACCGCTGCGGCAACTTCAGAGGGGTGGGCAAAACGACCGGCAGGAATGTTTCTCTGGTATTCAGCCTGCTGGGCCTCGGGCAACGCGGCGGTCATATCGGTCTCGATAAATCCGGGTGCCACCACATTCGCCGTAATTCCTCGAGAACCAACCTCGCGAGTCAACGAGCGCGCGAATCCAACCAAGGCACTCTTGGATGCACTGTAGTTAATTTGCCCGGGGCTACCGTACAAACCCACAACGCTGGAGATAAAAATGATTCGGCCGAAACGAGCCTTCAGCATCGACTTGATCCCACGCTTGACGAGACGGAAAGAACCCGTGAGATTCGTGTCGATCACGCTCTCGAAATCGTCTTCGGTCATGCGCAACAACAGAGTGTCCTTGGTGATACCAGCATTTGCCACGAGAACTTCGATGGGCCCCAGTTCGGACTCGACTGCGGTCAAAGCCGCATCCAACGAATCAGAATCCGTAACATCGGCGATGACAGTCAGTGCTCCAGCAGGACCGGCGCCCGAACGTGCGGTCACAGCAACTCGGTGCCCATCCGCAATAAATCGCTCTGCAATTGCGTAGCCAATGCCACGGTTACCGCCGGTAATGAGAACTGTACGTGCTGTAGTCATGCCACCAGCGTAGCGGGGATTACACTGAGAGTTGTGGCAAAAGTGACTCAATCGATCACCACGCTCCCCCAATCTCCGGCCGGGGAGCGTGCTTCTCGGATGCTGTCGTATCTCGTGGCAATGGCGGCTCGCCTCGTGTGCTTGGTTCTCTGTTTTGTTGTACCGGGTTGGTGGGTAATTATTCCGGCCGCCGGAGTCATTGTCCTTCCCGCGATCGCGGTCATGGCAGCAAATATTGTGAAATCCCCCGATGCTCGTCGTCATTCACGTGCCACAGCACATTTCCCCTCGTTGCCCGGTCGGCGGTCATGAAGTATTTGATCACCCTGTTCTCACGCCAATGGCGCGGATACCTTGCCTTTACTGTGCTGTTTGCCGTGGTGTGCGTCGGGCTTGGACAATGGCAATTTGCTCGTCGCGCCGAAGCTCAGGCTCAAATTTCACTGCTCAACGCAAATTACGATGCAGAACCGCGTGATCTCGCATCGGTTGTTGATACAGAATCTGACAACACCGACAGCATCAAATGGTCCCCTGTGACCGCACAGGGAGAATATCTGGCGTCAGAAACGGTCTATGTGCGAAACCGTCCGCTTGCGGGTCGGATCGGTTTCCACATGCTGGTTCCCTTTGAGACGACGGATGGATTGGTGTTTGTCGTGGACCGCGGTTGGGTTGATTCCAATGCGGATAACTCTGCTCCAGCAAATGAACCACGCCTTCCGCAGGGTATTGTCACGATCACCGCCCGCTTGTACCCAAGTGAACCGACAATCGCGGGCCGCAGCGCACCCGATGGACAAATCGCAACAATTCACGTGCCAACCATGGTCGCCGGACACGAGAATTCCGTTGACAAATGGTTTGGTCAAATAGCCACGGAGTCGCCGGCCGGCACACTGGGAATCGAATTCACCAAACCCGTCTTGGACGAGGGACCTCACCTGTCCTATGCGCTGCAGTGGTATGTCTTTGCCATCATGGCGTTCGTGGCTCTGGGGTGGGGCATCCGACGAGATGTGCTCGGAGACAGCGCCCCGATGTCAGCGAAACCCCGCAGCAGAGAGGCTCGTAGGGATGAGGAAATTGAGGATGCCGCCTGGGAGGCTACGCCAACTCGATGAGGTCCTGGTAGTCCTGGCTCCAGATGTCTTCAGTACCCTCCGGCATGATCAACACCCGTTCAGGGTTCAACGCTTCAACAGCACCAGGGTCGTGACTGACCAAAACAACAGCGCCCTTGTAGTGGGTCAACGCTCCCAGGATTTCTTCACGTGAAGCAGGGTCCAGGTTGTTCGTCGGTTCGTCAAGCAGCAGTACGTTGGCGGCCGAGACAACGAGGGTCGCCAACGCCAGTCGAGTCTTCTCTCCACCCGACAGAACCCCTGCGGGCTTTGTTGCGTCATCACCGGTGAACAAGAATGAACCCAAAACCTTGCGCGCTTCAGTCTCTCCCAAATTGGGCGAAGCAGACAGCATGTTTTCCAGAACAGATCGTTTCACGTCGAGGGTTTCGTGTTCCTGAGCGTAGTAACCGACCCGTAGACCGTGTCCGGGCACGATATGGCCTGTATCTGGAGCATCAACCCCGGCAAGCATTCGGAGCAGGGTGGTCTTACCCGCACCGTTCAAGCCAATAATGACGACACGAGAACCCTTGTCGATGGCTAGGTCTACTGCGGTGAAAATTTCCAGGGAGCCATAACTCTTGGACAGATTCTCCGCCATCAACGGGGTACGGCCGCAGGCCGCTGGCTCTGGGAAACGAAGCTTTGCTACTCGATCGACGGCACGAACCTCATCCAGTCCGGACAACATTTTTTCTGCGCGTGCAACCATCTGGTGAGCAGCAGCGGCCTTCGCCCTGCTTGCTCGCTGCTTCGTGACGCAAACGCCAAAGAAAAAAGCCCCTTGCTTTCGCAAGAGGCTTTGATCTGGTGGGCGGTGCAGGTTTCGAACCTGCGACCCCCACAGTGTGAATGTGGTGCTCTACCCCTGAGCTAACCGCCCTGAATTCTTTTCAGGTAAGCCTCGAATTATATACAGATTTTTCCAGCATTTCGGGACAAGCTG
>CALBMG010000024.1 GCA_937896185.1 uncultured Microbacteriaceae bacterium
GCATCGATGTGATCTGCAACCGCTGCGGCAGCAGAACCGCCGGCAACAACTTTGACTGAAGACAATTTGTTCCTTACTTGGCTGCGGCTAAGGCAGCGGTTACTGATTCAAGAAGTTCGTTCCACGAAACGATGAACTTGTCGACGCCTTCACGCTCGAGAAGTTCCGTGACATCAGCGATAGAGATTCCTGCAGCCTCGATCTGTGCGAGAACGGCACGAGCATCCTCGTAGGTGCCGGAAATTGTGTCTCCGGTGATGACACCGTGGTCAAAGGTCGCATCCAGGGTCTTCTCCGGCATGGTGTTCACGGTGTCCGCGGCCGCCAGTTCGGTGACATAGGTGGTGTCCGGCATCGAAGGGTCCTTGACGCCGGTTGATGCCCACAGCGGACGCTGACGGTTTGCGCCCGCAGCGAGCAGTGCGGCGGCGCGGTCGGTCGAGAATTTCGACTCAAAGAGTTCGTATGCCAGTCGTGCGTTGGCAACGGCAGCTTTGCCCTTGAGCGCGAGTGCACCTTCGGTACCCACAGCAGTCAGTCGCTTGTCAATTTCTGTGTCAACACGTGACACGAAGAACGAGGCGACAGAGTGGATAGTAGAAAGATCGTGGCCATTCTTCTGAGCCAACTCGAGTCCCGCGAGATATGCGTCGATAACTTCTGCGTGGCGCTCGATGCTGAAAATCAACGTGACGTTGACGCTGATGCCCTCACCAATAACGGCGGTGATGGCGGCAAGGCCTTCCTTGGTCGCGGGAATTTTAATCATCACGTTCTCGCGGTCAACTGTTGCGAACAATTCTTTCGCCTGAGAAATCGTGGTTTCTGTGTCAAACGCCAAGTGAGGCTCCACCTCGATCGAGACGCGTCCATCACGACCGTGCGTGCGGTCATAGATGGGACGGAAAATGTCACAAGCAGCCGCAACATCGTCCGTGGTGGCTGCAAACACGGCATCGGTCACGGAACCACCGGAGGCGGCTACCTCACGAATTTGTTCAGCATAGGTCGAACCGGTAGCAATCGCCGCCGCAAAAATCGTGGGGTTGGTAGTGACACCGACTACGTTGCGTTCTGCGATCAGTGTCTGAAGCGATCCCGACTGGATTCGGTCACGGGAAAGGTCGTCAAGCCAGATCGATACGCCGACTTCGCTCAACTGCTGGGTGGGGGTGGTCACGATGTGATCCTCTCGTTATCGGGAAATCGAAGTCTGAGCTGCCGCTGCGACAGCTTCGGGGGTGATGCCAAACTCACGGAACAGGGTCTGGAAGTCCGCGGATGCACCAAAGTGCTCGATGGAGACCGATTCACCGTGAGCGCCGACGTATTTGTTCCAGCCCAATGCCAGTCCCGCTTCAACCGAAACGCGAGCTGTGATGCTCCGGGGGAGTACAGATTCGCGGTAGTCGTCATCCTGCTCGTCGAACCATTCCAGACACGGTGCCGAGACTACGCGTGCGCCGATTCCGCGTTCTGCGAGAATTTCACGTGCTTCGACAGCCACGCCCACCTCGGATCCCGTAGCAATAAGGATTACGTCGATGGTGCCTGTGGGGGAGTCAATCAGCGTGTATGCACCGCGTGCAGTGAGCGATGCTGGAGCAAATGAAGATTCGCCGGCCTTTTCCGAACGGTCGTACACAGGAAGGTTCTGACGAGACAGTGCGATGCCTGCAGGCCCTTCGCGTCGCTCCAGGATGGTCTTCCACGCGTAAGCGGTTTCGTTTGCGTCTGCGGGTCGAACCATGTCGAGGCCGGGGATTGCACGCAAGGTTGCCAGTTGTTCAATCGGCTGGTGTGTGGGACCGTCTTCACCGAGTGCTACCGAATCGTGTGTCCACACGAAAATCGAGGGAGTCTTCATCAGCGCAGCGAGTCGTACAGCGGGGCGCATGTAGTCGCTAAAAATCAGAAAGGTTCCTCCGAAGGAACGGGTTTTTCCGTGGAGGCTGATGCCGTTAAGGATGGAACCCATCGCGTGTTCGCGGATACCGAAGTGCAGAACTCGGCCGTACTGAGAACCGGTCCAATGTTCGGTTGAGTGTTCTTCCGGGACGAACGAACGTGCTCCGTTAATTGTCGTGAGGTTGGATTCTGCGAGGTCAGCGCTTCCACCCCACAGTTCGGGCATTACTGCGGCGATGGCGTTGATGATTTTGCCGCTCGCTGCACGTGTGGCGAGCGAGGTTCCCGCTTCGAATACGGGAAGCGCAGCCTCGAGGCCAGCAGGAAGCTCGCCCTTTTCCATGCGCTCCAGCAGAGCGGCCTCGGTGGGGTGAGCTGATTCCCACGCGTCGAAAGCGACCTGCCATTCGGTGCGGACGGCTGCTGCGCGTTCTGCAAGCGAACGAGTGTGTTCCAGAACATCTGCGGGTACGACGAAAGATTCCGTTGTGTCCCAGCCGAGTGCTTCCTTTGTTCCTGATGCCTCGTCGGATCCCAGAGCGGATCCGTGAATTTTTCCGGTGTTCTGCTTTGTCGGAGCTGGGTATCCGATGATGGTCTTCAGAATGATGAGTGTGGGCTGTGAGGTGAGTTTCTTGCCCGCTTCGACAGCTGCATACAGAGCGGGCACATCTTCGACGTAACCGGTCTCTGTGCGCCATGAGACTTCGCGAACGTCCCAACCATACGAACGGTAACGTGCTGCGACATCTTCGGTGAAGGCGATATCGGTGTCATCCTCGATAGAGATCTGGTTCGAGTCGTAAATGACGGTCAGGTTTCCGAGCTGCTGGTGTCCGGCCAGCGACGAAGCTTCAGCGGTGACACCTTCCTGCATGTCGCCATCACCACAGATAACGTAAACGTGGTGGTCAAATGGGCTCTCGCCTTCGGCGGCGTCTGCATCGAAAAGTCCGCGTTCAAATCGTGCCGCATAGGCCATGCCGACGGCAGACGCGAGACCCTGACCCAGAGGGCCTGTGGTGATTTCAACGCCGGCGGTGTGACCGAACTCGGGGTGTCCTGGTGTCTTGGAACCCCAGGTGCGGAACGACTTGAGGTCGTCCAGTTCGAGTCCGAAACCACCAAGGAAAAGCTGTGTGTACTGGGTCAAGGACGAGTGTCCAATCGACAAGACGAAACGGTCACGGCCGATCCACGTCGTGTCCTGGGGGTCGTGACGCATGACCTTTTGGTACAGCATGTAGGCGACGGGTGCCATCGACATAGCGGTTCCGGGGTGACCATTGCCGACTTTCTCCACGGCATCTACTGCCAAGAGTCGTGCAGTGTCCACTGCTTTCTTGTCCAGAGCAGTCCACTCAAACGTCATGCGAAATCCCATCGTGTATCGGTTGGCTGCGGCAAACGGGGACTCATCCCGGCCGACTTTGGCACAAGCCCGATATGCACGCATTGGGTTCACGCCAGTATACGAGAAAGGCTGTGCAAAAGTACGGATAAAGTAAACATGTGAACGACACTTCTGTACCTCAAAATTCGGCTCGCACTCGTGAATCTCGTCGCCCCGGAATCATTCGTTCATACATCGCACTGACAAAGCCACGCGTGATCGAATTGTTGTTGGTGACAACAGCACCGGTGATGTTTTTAGCGGAACGTGGTGTACCCGATTTGTGGCTTGTTCTCGGAACACTCATCGGTGGTGCGCTGAGCGCTGGAAGTGCCAACACGTTCAATATGTACATCGATCGCGATATCGATATCAAAATGAATCGCACCAAGGGTCGGCCAATTGTGTCGGGTGAGGTTTCGCCTCGTGCGGCCCTAATCTTTGCCTGGGCCATCGGCATCGTCAGTATTGTGCTTCTCGCATTAGTCGCTAACATCCTGGCCGCGATACTGTCGTTGGCCGCGATTCTGTTTTATGTGTTCGTGTACACCCTGCTGCTCAAGCGTCGAACGGAACAAAACATTGTCTGGGGAGGAATTGCCGGATGTTTCCCCGTGCTAATTGGCTGGTCAGCAGTGACGGGATCTCTGTCAGCGACGCCATGGATTTTGTTCCTCGTCGTTTTCCTCTGGACGCCGGCGCATTACTGGCCTCTGTCCTTGCGGTACAAGGATGACTACGCTCGCGTAGAGGTTCCCATGCTCAGCGTTTTGCGGACACGTGTCGCAGTCGGCCTTCAGGTCATTTTGTATGCCTGGGCAACTGTTGCGGCGTCGCTGCTGCTTATCCCTGTGGCACCCATGGGTGCCCTGTACAGCGCAGTTGCGTTGGTAATCGGCGGTTGGTTTATTGTCGAAACCCACCGGCTGTACTCACGCGCAATGGGCGACGGTGAAGCGTCACCCATGCGAGTTTTCCATGCGAGCAACACCTATTTGACGGCGTTGTTCCTCGCGGTTGCTCTCGACCCGCTCGTTGTACTCGCGTAAATTGCTCGAACTGTAACCGAGACAATCACCATCGACAGCAACAGGTGAATGATCACCATTTCTGCGGGCAGTCCCAGCTGAACCTGCAGCACACCGACGGCGATTTGACCGACATACGCCGCTGCAACTCCACCCCACGCTGAACGGATCTGAGCCGTGCGTGCACGCAGCAGGAAAACCGAAATCAGAACTAGGGCAACTATTGCAGCTCCACGGTGAGCGGTCAGCACATCGTTAAAAAAGAAACCATTGCGCGACGCGATGTCGTCACCCGAATGCGGTCCCGCGCCTGTCGTCAGGATTCCTGCAATGATCACCGAAATCGTGACCGACGCGAAAAGCCATTGTGTTGCTGTTACATCTCGCAGCGACGGCAATGTGTTTCCCCACACACGTAACACCAGCAACGTAGCCAGTGCAACGAGTACAGAAGAGACCGCAAAGTGCAATCCGACGACATAGGGCCCGAGGTCGACCCACACAGAGACGCCACCAATCACTGCCTGCAAGACGATGCCGGCAACGAGCGACAGAGACATCCCGAAAATGTCGCGTCGCGTCGATCGGAATCCCCACACAACAACAACCATTGCCAGCGCAATAAGCAGAAGTGGGCCAGTGAGCGTTCTGTTAACGAATTCAATGATTCCGTGCAGTCCCATTTCGGGTGTCGTCACGAGCGAATCCGAGGTGCATAAAGGCCATTCCGGGCAGCCCAAACCGGATCCCGTTACCCTCACAGCGCCACCCGTGACAACAATGATGATTTCCGAGACGAGGGATGCAACCGCAAACCCACGAACGACTCGAGATTGAGGAGAAACGGGAAGGCGCAGGGGCATCATACGAACTTTCACTGGGTAGACTGTCAGTGTTGTATATCGACTCTTAGTCTATGTTCAGCCCCGCGAGATTTTCGCGGTCGTCGGCACGATAAACGTGTTGCAAGACGAGAAGGGAAAAACTATGGGTGACATTCTTGACCGTCCCGATCTGGACGGCCTCGGCCAGTACGAGTTCGGATGGCACGACAAGGACTCTGCCGGTGAAACCGCGGAACGAGGCATCAACCGTGCCGTTGTAGAGCGAATCTCTCGCCTCAAGGACGAACCGCAGTGGATGCTGGAACGTCGCCTGAAGGCCTTGGAAATTTTCGAGCGTAAGCCCATGCCCAACTGGGGTGCAGATCTCAGCGATATCGATTTCGACAACATTAAATACTTCGTTCGTTCGACAGAACGTCAGGCTCAGTCCTGGGAAGATCTGCCCGAAGACATTCGTAAAACCTATGAGCGCCTCGGAATCCCCGAAGCAGAACGTCAGCGACTTGTCGCAGGTGTCGCAGCACAGTACGAATCTGAGGTTGTGTACCACCAGATTCGTGAAGACCTTGAGCAGCAGGGAGTTATCTTCCTGGACACTGACACCGCGCTCAAAGAGCACCCCGAAATTTTCAAGGAACACTTCGGCACCATCATTCCTTCAGGCGACAACAAGTTTTCTGCGCTGAACACTGCTGTGTGGTCGGGTGGTTCCTTTGTTTATGTCCCCAAGGGTGTTCATGTAGAAATCCCGTTGCAGGCCTATTTCCGAATTAATACCGAAAACATGGGTCAATTCGAGCGCACACTCATCATCGCCGATGAGGGCTCGTACGTTCACTACATCGAGGGCTGCACGGCACCCATCTATAAGTCGGACTCGCTGCACTCTGCTGTCGTAGAAATCATTGTCAAAAAGAACGCTCGTGTGCGTTACACGACCATCCAAAACTGGTCTAACAATGTGTACAACTTGGTCACAAAGCGTGCTGTAGCGCACGAGGGCGCAACCATGGAATGGGTCGATGGCAACATCGGTTCCAAGGTCACCATGAAGTACCCCTCGATTTTCCTCGTGGGCGAACATGCCAAGGGTGAAACCTTGTCGGTCGCATTTGCAGGCCCCGGACAGCACCAAGATGCGGGCGCAAAGATGATTCACCTTGCGCCCAACACGACGTCGAGCATCATCTCAAAGTCCATTGCTCGCGGCGGCGGCCGTGCTGGATACCGCGGCGAGGTTCGTGTCGGAGAAAACGCACACCACTCGGCGAATACCGTTCGATGTGACGCACTCTTGGTGGATACCATTTCGCGCAGCGACACGTACCCTGCCATTGACATTCGTGTTGATGACACCCAACTGGGACACGAGGCTACGGTTTCTCGAGTGAGTGAAGAACAGCTGTTTTATTTGCAATCACGCGGTCTTCCCGAGGATGAAGCCATGGCCATGATCGTTCGTGGTTTCATCGAGCCCATCGCGCGCGAACTCCCCATGGAATACGCTCTCGAACTCAACAAGTTGATTGAAATGAACATGGAAGGATCGGTCGGTTAATGTCACACGACTCACCTTTCGCCACGGCCACCAAGTGGACGTCGGAACCTGTACAAACTCGCAACGAACGCTTCGCTTCGATTGACCCCACTGAGTTCCCCGACGTTTCGGCGGCATTGTTGGACTGGCGTTTGACACCACTGGACCGAATCACGTCATTGGTGTCTGGTCAACTCGACGGTGGGACGTATTCCGTGACATCGAACGTGGACGTCTCGTGGCAGCCCATGACCAACTCGGTGATCGGCTCTGCCGGATGCAGTGAAGACAAGGTTTCGGCTCGCGCGTGGACTGCCACGGAATCCGCGCTGCATATTCTGTTGGATGGTGAAGACACCGAACCAGCTCAGTTGGAGCGCATGTTGGACGGCACACGTGCGGCCCACATCGTCATCGAATTTGCTGCACATTCGCGTCGCACACTTGTGTTCACCAACCACGGACTCGTCAACCTTGCAGAAAACGTCGAGATCATTGTGCGTGACGGTGCACACGCAACGGCGGTATTCCTGGGGGAGTGGGATAACGCGTCGGTGCACCTGGCATCGCATTTCGCGGTTGTCGGCCGCGATGCTCACCTGAAGCACATCCTTGTTTCGCTGGGTGGAAGCGTTCAGCGCGTTAACCCCAACATCGTGTTGAACGGCAAAGGCGCATCAGCCGACGCTTTCGGGGTTTATTTTGCCGATGCAGGCCAGCACATCGAACACCGTGTTTTTGTTCACCACGAAGCGGCAAACACCACGTCACGCGTCAACTACAAGGGTGCGCTGCACGGCGACGGAGCGCACACCGTTTGGGTTGGTGATGTGTTGATTGGTCCTGACGCTACGGGCACCGACTCCTATGAACAGAATCGAAACCTGGTTCTGTCAGAGGGTACTCGAGCTGACTCGGTTCCTAACCTGGAAATTCAGACCGGTGATATCGCCGGTGCTGGCCACGCCAGTGCCACGGGCCGTTTCGACGATGAGCATCTGTTCTACCTGCGCTCTCGAGGTATTCCCGAGAAGGAGGCACGACGTCTCGTGGTGCTCGGTTTCTTGCTCGAAGTCGTGAACTCCATTGGGGTTGCCGAGCTCGAAGTTCGCCTCGGTTCTGCTCTGGAAACTGAACTTAACCGAATTGAGGATGCGGCATGACTCGCGAACTAATCTGCGAACTCGAAGAATTGGCTCCTGGCACCGCTCGCAAGGTTGTCATTGACAGCCTTCCGATCGCTGTGGTCCGCCAATCCGACGGAAGCGTGCACGCTTTGGGTGACCGCTGTTCGCATGGTGACATCTCGCTCAGCGAAGGCTTTGTCGAGGACGACACCATCGAATGCTGGGCACACGGGTCAAAATTCGACCTCTGCTCTGGGACACCACGTAATTTCCCGGCGTTCGAGCCGGTACCCGTCTACACCGTCACCATCGAGGGCGGCAAAATTTTTATCGACACCGAAAACGGA
>CALBMG010000025.1 GCA_937896185.1 uncultured Microbacteriaceae bacterium
CAGCTTCTTCAGGCGAGATGTTGCGACAGGTCTTGCCAATGATGATGACGATTTCACCTTCGTAGTTGAGCCACTTGCAGCCGGCGGGGCGAACAACCGCAGCGTCGTGCGAGTTGATGGCCGTGATCGGCTTGTGGAAGTATGTCGGAGCTTCGGGAAGCTTCGTCATGAATTCCTTGGTGCGGCTGTCGTAGTTCAGGTGAACGGCGATGGCCTTGGTGGGCTCGACGGGGGGAAGGTGCAGCGCGTCGACGATGGCGACACGACGGCCGTCACCTGCGACGAGCTCTTCGCCGTCACGGACTACCTGGGTGGGATATCCGTCCAGAAGAATTCGACGATATTCAGTCACGCGACAGCCTTACATCCTTGGGAAGGGGGAATCCGCCTTCGGGTTCATCAAACCATACGTGAACCTGGCCGGTTCCGACCGAGTTCTCGTACTTCGAGTACAGCTCACCGGGTGCGGTGTTCAGTTCTTCACCGGTTGCACCGGCCATCATCAGCCAGTGGCCGAACATGCCCTCGGGGCGGAACTTCATGAACTGAGGCATGGTTTCGAGGATCTGTGCGTGGTCGCCGGCCTGCATCCATTCGAGGCGCTCTTCGTCCGCGGCGCGAGCCTCGGGGCTGAAGATGTGGCTGGGGTCGCTGGCTTCGTGCTTGCGCAGGTCGCGAAGCTTGTAGAACGTGTGGCTCATTGCGCCCGATGCGAGCAGCAGCACCTTGCGGTCGCTGTCGCGGATAGCTTCACCGATGGCACGACCTGCGCGCAGGAAGTCTTCGGTGGTCGCGGTCTGTGCCAGCGAAACCGAGATCCACTTCTTGTCCTTCAGTCCGCGGCCCAGGTAGTGCCACAGGTTGATGGTCGCATAGAAGATGGGCAGGTGGTCGTCCTCGATGGGGGTGATCCAGGTGCCGTTCTTTTCGTCATAGTTCGCCATGGCCTTGGCCAGTTCGGGGTCGCCCTTGAACGAGTAGGGAATCTGGCTCATTCCACGGGGGAGTTCCTCCGAGGTAAACAGGCCGCTGCGGTGGTCCTGAGCGGTGACGACGAACTCGACGGTGGTGAACCAGTGCGAGTCGAGCACGATCACGGTGTCGTAGTCGAGCGTGTCGAACTTGTCGACGCGCATCTTCTCGAGGCCGGGTACGAGCGAGATTTCCATGCCCTCGTTGAGTTCCTTGCGGGTCTCTTCGGGGAGCATGATGGTGGGGACGTGTGCGATCAGTGCCGCGCCAACTACCTTGCCCATTGTTATTCCTTCCATCCGTTGGGTGATACGACGGTGTTCTTTACATCGGCGTAGAAATCGAACGACCAGGTGCCGCCTTCGCGGCCAATTCCGGACTTGCGCGACCCACCGAAGGGTGCGCTGAGGTCGCGGACGAAGAAGCAGTTCACCCAGATGGTGCCGGCAACCAGCTGCGAGGTCACATGGTCGGCGTGTTCCCGGTTTCCGGATACGAGGCATGCTGCCAGGCCGAATTCGGTGCCGTTCGCCATGGCGATGAGTTCTTCGTCGGTGCGGAAGGTCTGCATGGTGAGGACGGGGCCAAAGATTTCGCTGGTGACGATTTCGCTGCCCACGGGAGGGTTCTTGAACAGGGTGGGTTTGAAGAACAGGCCGCCCAGGTCGCCGTTGGGTTCACCGCCCCACAGAACTTCGATTCCTTCGCCCTTGGCGCGGTCGACGAATCCCTTGATTCGTTCGAAGTGCACGGGGTGAATCTGGGGTCCGATATCGGTCGACAGGTTGCGGGGGTCGCCCTGCTTGAGGGTGGCAACTTTGGCGCGGAACTTTTCGGCGAATTCGTCGGCGACGTCTTCGTGGACGAGCACGCGGGTGCCCGAGAGGCAGACCTGGCCAGCGTTGTCGTACTGTTCGACGGCCAGCTCGGCGGCGAGGTCGAGGTCGGCGTCGCCGAGAACGATGATGGGGCTCTTGCCGCCCAGTTCGAACGACAGGGGTGTCAGGTTGTCGGCTGCTGCCTTGGCGATGACCTTGGCGGTGGGCACGCTTCCCGTGAACGAGATGCGCGAGATGCCGGGGTGCGACACCAGGGGCATGCCTGTGACGCGACCCAGACCGTTGACGACGTTGAATACGCCGGCGGGGATGCCGGCCTGAACGGTGAGGTCGGCAAAGTACGAGGCGCTGAGCGGGGTCCACTCGGCGGGCTTGAGGACGACGGTGTCACCGGCGGCCAGCGCGGGGCCGATCTTCCAGGTGGCGAGCATCAGGGGTGCGTTCCAGGGGGTGATCAGCGCGACGACACCCGAGGGGTCCCAGCTGATGTTGTTGCTGTGTCCGCGGGTTTCGAATGCGGGGTGGTGAAGCTTGTTGATTGCCCAGTCGGCAAAGAAGCGGATGTTCATGGCCACGCGGGGCATGACGCCACGGATGTGTGAACGCAGCAGCGATCCGTTGTCCATGGTTTCGATCATGGCGAGGGTTTCGATGTTGGCTTCGACGAGGTCGGCCAGTTTGTGCAGCAGTTCGCCGCGTTTCGCGGGGCCCATTGCGGCCCATGCGGGGAAGGCGGCGCGGGCGGCGTCGACGGCCGCGTTGACTTCGGCTTCGCCGGCCTGGTGGAAGTCTCCGAGGAAGGTGCCGTCGATGGGCGAGTGGTTGGCGAAGGTGTCGCCGGTGGCCACGCGTTCGCCGTTGATAAAGTTACGCGTGTCAATTGTTGCTCCGGCAACCTCGATGAAGTGCTCCACCGAACCCCCTTGTTCAAATCATTCGGATACTAATGATTTAGATTAGGGTATGAAGTCCCACAGCGCCAGTCCATCGCAGAAAATTTTGGGAGAAATATCGTGAACACTCACACTCGCCCCCGCATCGCCATCCTGACCCGCTTTTCCGACAGCGCCTCGGCGCTGCGCCACCGTGCAGTCGTGACCGCTCGCGCGCTCGCCGAATCGGTATGGAACGCGGGCGGTGACCCCGTCATGTTGCTTCCGGCCGAAGACTCAAACTGGGCCGAACGCCTGCACGGAATCTCGGGCGTGCTGATGCCCGGTGGCGGCGACATTCACCCGTCGCTCTACAACGAAGAACCCGCCTCGGATGCGCTCTATGACATGGACCTGCTGCAGGATCACGCCGATGCGTCGCTCGTGCGATTCGTGATCGACACCGACATCCCGCTCTTCACCATCTGCCGGGGCACCCAGCTGACGAACGCCGTGCTCGGCGGGAACCTCGTCCAGGACATGGACGTGCACCACCGCAACCATGTACACACTGTCACGGTGGGTTCCGACCTCGAACAGCTCGGGCTTGCGGGCGGCGAAATCGAAGCATCGTGCTACCACCACCAGGCAATCGATCGTTTGGGTGAGCGCATCACCGTGCTGGCTCGCGCTGTCGAAGGCCACGTCGAGGCGGTCCGATACGACATAGGACAGTGGGCCTACGGCGTGCAGTGGCACCCCGAGGACAACGCGGCGACCGACTCACAGAATGCGGCGTTGTTCCGCCGCTTTGTGGACGAAGCCCGCGCGCACGGGCCGTACTCGAACTAGTCGTCGCCTTCGATGGACTGAGTTACCTTGCGCAGCAGGGTCGCCAGCGTCAGGGTTTCCGCGGCGGTCAGGCCCGAGACGATTTGTTCTTCCATGGCATTGAACTTGGGGAACAGGTTCTCCATCAGTTCGCGCCCCGAATCGGTGAGGCGCACCAACACCAGGCGCCCGTCGAGGGGGCTCTTTTCGCGGGTAACGAAATCGCGCGCCTCGAGTGTAGTCAGCACGCCGGTGAGGGTGGCCTTGGAGAAACCACCTTCGGATGCGATGGCGCGGGTCTCGATCGGTTCCCACACCCAGACAACCCACATGACGACGAACGCGGTCCACGACAGGCCGCTGGGACGCAGCACGGTGCGTTCGAGTTGGTTACGGACGGCGGTGGCGCCGCGGAAAATGTTGCTCACGGCAGCGGTGGCGGTGAAGTTAATCGGCAGGCCGCCGAGTTTGTTTTCGACCTGACGCTCGGTCTCGGTGATGGTGTGGTGCCCAGCCAATTGGTGCCTCCGATGTGATGCCCGGGCGTGGTGGAAAATCCGGGACTAATTAATTATGCCGAAAACCTTTTCGTAGCCGAATGAATCCGCTACAGTGTTAATTGTTCGTACCCGAACAATCTTGGACTGCCTTACACAAAGGAGTGACGGTGGCATCAACATCTGATATCAACCTCGCCAATCTCGACCTGTTTGAAAACGGTGCACCCTGGGACACCTTCGCCGAACTGCGCGCCAACGACCCCGTGCACTTCAGCGCCGAAGACCCCAGCGAAGGAAGCGGTTTCTACAGCTTCACCCGCTACCACGACATCGTCAAGGTGCTGCGCGACCCCGAAACTTTCACCTCGGAGCGTTTCACCAACCTCGAAGAAGTTGACGCCGAACAGGAAGAAGCCCGCCGTTCGCTGCTCGAAACCGACGGCGCACGCCACCGCGCACTGCGCCGCCTGCTGCAGGGCGAGTTCACCCCCACCGCAGTCGCCCGTTACGAGACCTTCCTCCGCGGCCTGACCGCAACCACCCTGGATGCCGCCATCGCCAAGAAGGAATTCGACTTCGTTGACGAAGTATCGGCCGACTTCCCGATTCGTGTACTGGCCCGCATGCTCGATGTGCCCGACACCGACATCGGACAGCTGATCCGCTGGGGTAACGAAATGGTCGGCAACACCGACCCCGAACACGCCGCAGTGCTCATGCACTCGGAAGAGTCCGAAAAGTACCGCCTCGTTCCCTTCCGCTCGCCCGCAGCCCTCGAGGTCTTCGCCTATGGCGACGAGCTCGCACGCCAGCGACGCGGCAAGAACGGCACCGACCTCGTGTCCGTGCTCGTCAATTCGGAACCCTCGGACGGCATCCCCCTGTCCGAGCGTGACTTCCACACCAACTTCCTACTGCTCGTCGTAGCCGGAAACGAGACCACTCGTCACACCATCAGCCACAGCATGAACTGGCTGATGAACAACCCCGACCAGATGGCATTGCTGAAGGAAAAGCCCGAGATGATTCCCTGGGCTGTCGAAGAATTCCTGCGCTGCGCCTCGCCGGTGTACCACTTCCGTCGCACCGCCACGAAGGATGTCGAATTCCACGACAAGACCATCAAGGCCGGCGACAAGGTGCTCACCTGGTTCGCTTCGGGTAACCGCGACGAATCAATCTTTGAAGACCCGAATCGTATGGACGTCACACGCAACCCCAACGAGCACATGACTTTCGGTCGTGGTGGCCCGCACATGTGCTTGGGTAATGCGTTGGCGCGAATCGAGATCCGCATCATGTTCGAAGACCTGCTGTCGCGCGACATTACCCTCGAGCGCAACGGTGACATCGACTACCTGCGATCGAACTTCGTGCACGGCATCAAGCGATTCCCTGTCAAGCTGGCGTAACGCCGCTGACACGACTGTGGCCGCTCCTCCTTGCCGAGGGGCGGCCACAGTTTTGTATGACAACCTTTCGGGGCATCGTGGGGCCTCGACCAGCGCCCCGCTTCGAGAGGCTAGGGCAGACGGGGCGCGGTCACTCCCAGATAGGTGCTGAGCGCCTCGACGATCAGATTGTGGTCCTCACGGTCGCTCAACCCGGACACGGTGATCGATCCGATTACCCCGGCTCCCGCCACGGTCACGGGGAATGATCCGCCAAATTCGGCGTAGTCACGTTCCGGCAGTGCCATGAGGTCGAGGAAGCTGCGGCCGTCGGCTTTGAGGAGCGCGAACCGGTAGGTGCTGGCGTGCAGCATCGCGATGGTGTTGCGCTTGCGGCGCGCAAAATCGATGTTTGCGGGCGTGGTGCCGGGAAGGCTGCACTGCACCACGGTGTTGGTGCCTCGGCTGATGTCGATCAGGATGGGCAGGCCGCGTTCTCGGGCGATGTCGCGGATGCTGCTGGCGACCTCGAATGCTGTGTCTTCCGTAAATTCCGGGAATACGAGTGCTGATTCTTGCTGACGGATGATGTCGAGTTCGGTGTCGATGCTCATGCGTTGTCCTGTTCGATGGTCGAGGCGTTGTCGGCAGGCGAGGCGTACTCGGCCGTGTCCCTTTGTGCACTGCCATAGCTGGTTTTCTGCTCAAACACGTCGACACGGTAACTGCGGTACCAACGGTCGACATCGGATTTGGCGACAAGGTGCTGCGGGTAATTCGCGAGTTCCTTGACCGCCCTGTAGTCGGCGAAGAAGTACATCGAATTCTGGAATCGGCGGTCGTCCGAAAACCAGCGGTCGACGCGCACGAAACCTTCGAGGCCGCGGGCATAGGCGTCAATCTCGGCGTCAAGACGGTGGAAGTCGTCGTCGTATTCGCCTGGTTCAAAAACAAAGGAGCAACAAATCATGTCCCCAGCATAGGCGCATCGCGTGAAATAGTGCAGTATTCTGCACTTATGAACCCCGCGGAAATCGACGCACCCCAACAACTCGCCAACTCGGTAGGAGCTCGAATCCGTGCACACCGAACCGAACGCCAGTGGACGCTCGACACACTGGCGGCGGCGTCGGGCGTCAGCCGCCGGCAAATAATCAACATCGAACACGGCACCGTAAACCCCAGCATCGGAATGCTGCTGCGACTCGCCACCGGCTTCGAGCTCAGCCTCGCAGCACTGATCAACGAACACTCACACGGTGAAACACAGCGCGCACAACCCGCGGTGTTGTGGACCGGCGAACACGGCGGCACCGGAACACTGTTGGCC
The DNA here is from genome assembly GCA_937896185.1 of uncultured Microbacteriaceae bacterium. Taxonomy (GTDB): domain Bacteria; phylum Actinomycetota; class Actinomycetes; order Actinomycetales; family Microbacteriaceae; genus MWH-TA3. The sequence continues at coordinate 6,736 of CALBMG010000025.1, forward strand.
TCGACCGCTGCCCCGAACATCACCGAACTGTGGTCATGGCGCATGCATCACGGTGAATCCCACCACAGCGAAGCCCACAACTCGGGCACCCGGGAAATCATCCACATCACCGAAGGCGCGCTGCGAATGGACGTCGGCGACGACAGCCACAACCTCGCTGCGGGCGACAGCCTCGTGTTCGCGGGTGACGTGCCACACCGATACGTCGCACTCGCCGAAACCCCCACACAATTCACCCTCGCAGTTCACCAACCAGGAGTCACCGTATGAGTATCGACACGACAGTGGCGGTCACCGCCGCCGAAATCTCGCCCGACGTCATCAGCCTGCACCCCAGCTACCGGGCGGTGCTCATCGGGGTCGAGGGGATCTCGGGCGGGCCGTCAAACACCGCATCCGAGGCGTTGTTAGCACGCGCAGAACGCCACATTGCCCAGAGGCTCGAGACCCAGCCTCTCGAGGAGTGGACGGAATTCGCGGCATGGCGTGACGCATTCCAGTCTTTCGGCGTAAAGCCACGAGTCGCCCGCAGCAGCGCCGAGGCCCTCGTCCGTCGAGCATCAGGCGGTTTGCCGCGAATCGATGTGCTGACCGACATCTACAACGCCATCTCGGTGCTGCACTGTGTGCCCATCGGCGGCGAAGACCTCGACCACTATGACGGGCCGCCGCGTCTGGTTATTGCCGACGGTTCGGAACTCTGCGACATGGTCGAGAGCGGCGAAATCGTCAACTCGTCGCCCGCTGCCGGTGAAATCGTGTGGCGTGACGACCGAGGTGTCACATGCCGGCGGTGGAACTGGCGCCAGGGCGTTCGGACCCGGCTCAACGATGCGACGACACGAATCCTGTTCATCCTCGACGGAATCGGCAACGACGTCGACGCCCGCATCACCGCGGCTGCTGACGACCTGGTTGCCGCCATCACGTCGGAATGGCCCGAAGCCGTCATCACCCGTCGCGTCCTTCCCGACTGACCCACACTGGCTATCGTGTAACCATGCCACCGATTGCCAAAACCAAAAATGGGTTCCCACCCCGAACCTGCGAACGGTGCGGCAGGCCATTTGAGTGGCGTAAAAAATGGGAACGTGACTGGGAGAACGTCAAGTTCTGTTCCGAGAAATGTCGGCGATCATGAGCAACCGAATTGTGTATGTTCCGTTCGACCACCTCAACCGGCACCGAGGCGCACTGCGCACCGCAGTGCCGGGTGTGGACACGATTGTTCTTGTCGAGTCTCGACGCATGACAACGGGACGCCCATGGCACCCCGAACGGCTGTTCTTTCTCGTGTCGTCCGCGCGGCACTTCGCCGCTGAATTGCGGACAGAGGGTTTCGATGTGCGATACGTGGTGGCCGACACCACAATTGACGGTCTCGAGGCGGTGCGTTCCGATATCGGCCCGATGCCCGTTATTTGTGCCGAGCCCTCGTCGTACCGTCAGATGCGCGACCTCACCGCATGGGGCGCCCAGATGGTTCCCAACGATTTCTTCCTCACCTCACGACCGCTATTCGCCGAGTGGGCGGGCGGGCAGAAAACCTTCGTCATGGAGAACTTCTATCGGGCACAACGCCTGCGCTTAGGGATCCTGGTGCCCGGCGGAAAGCCCGAGGGTGGCCAGTGGAACTATGACGCCGAGAACAGGCTGTCACCGCCCAAGAACTACACGTGGCCGCCGTACCTCGAGCACGAACGCGACGACATTGACCGCGAGGTTGCCGCAGAACTGGGGCATGAACCCACCACAACCTGGGCCACAACCCGAGCCGGTGCGCTGCGTCAACTGAACCGATTCATCGACGTGCACCTGGCCGGGTTCGGACCGTACGAGGATGCGATTACGGACGACAACTGGGCGCTGCATCACTCGCTACTCAGCCCATACCTCAACAACGGTTTGCTGCACGCCTCGGAGCTGGTGACGGCGGCGCTCGCCGCATACAGCGCGGGCAATGCGCCGATTCAATCCGTCGAAGCGTTTATCCGCCAGGTCGTCGGGTGGCGTGAATACATTAATGGCATGTACTGGTTCCTCGGCGAGGACTACCGTGAACTGAATTCTCTCGAGGCGGGCCGGTCGCTGTTGCCCGTGTTCACCGATTCACGTTCCACTCGCATGAACTGTGTCGGTTCAGTGGTCAAGGGTGTCGAGGATCGCGCCTGGGTTCACCACATTCCCCGGCTGATGGTTCTCAGCAACCTTGCCCTGCTGACCGGCACCAATCCACAAGAGTTCCTCGACTGGATGCGCGAACAGTTCATCGACGCGGCCGAATGGGTCATGGTTCCCAACATCATCGGAATGGCCACGCACGCCGATGGCGGGGTGTTGATGACCAAGCCGTACGCGGCGGGCGGGGCATATATCAAACGCATGACCGACTATTGCAAGGGCTGTGCCTACAATCCCGCGAAGCGCACCGGTGAGGACGCCTGCCCGTTCACTACCCTGTACTGGGACTTCCTGGAACGGCACCGTGGCACATTCCAGCGCAACCACCGAATGGCGCAACAGTTCGCGGGCCTCGACCGTTTGGCTGACCGGGATGAACTGCGAGCCCGAGCGCAGACCGTGCTGGCGGGGCTCGAGGCGGGAACTATTTAACGGGGGTGCCGATTCCAGCGACAGTGTCGAGGAATGCGTCGATCAGGGCGTAGGTGCGCACCTTTGCGGCGGGTTCCTCGGCGAGGGTCTGGCGTTCCATCACAT
>CALBMG010000026.1 GCA_937896185.1 uncultured Microbacteriaceae bacterium
GGAATTCATTACGCCATTGATGCCGCTGCGGCCTTAGCGCTGGTGCGAGTGGTGTGTGGCACTGCATACAACGCAGACGCCGCTGCCGAGGCAATTTCGCGCAGCGAACCCGTGTACGGACGTGGTGAATCCGTCGAAGCGTTTGGTGACGATCTGATGATTGTGATGATGAAAAACCATCCCAGTTTGCAGATGAATCTCGACGCCTTAACCGAATCGCCCGAGTCCCTGTATCTCGCCGTGGATGAGGGAACACCAGACCCCAGCTGGATTTACGACATCGACTTGACGTCGCTGGACCATGTGGACGTTGTCACCGGAACCAAGGCGTGGCAGTGGGAGACCCGACTGGCCTATGAGGAAATTCCCGTCGGCGTTGTGGACGAAAACCCCGAATCGGCATTTGCAACTTTTGGCGACATCACGTCACCGCATCGACAGAACTTCCGCACCGCAATCGTCAACTATGAACAGATGATGGACCTGCGTCGCGAACTGGGTTACATGGAAATCGAGGGCGACCGTTGATTCGAATCGTGCATGTCTTTCCCGAAACTTTAGGGTTGTTCGGCGACTCGGGAAATGTTCTCGCACTGCGCAAACGTGCCGAATGGCGTGGCGTGGGCGTCGAGGTAGTACCCGTGCACCGAGGCGATGACATCCCCGCAAATGGCGATATCTATATCATCGGTTCCGGCTCGTCGAGTTCTGTTCGACAGGCGGCGGCGGAATCGGTCCGACTGGCCTCTGCATTGGACTCGGCAATGAACAATCGCGATGCCCAAGTTGTGGCCATCGGTGGCGGGCTTCACCTACTTACCCAGCGGGTTGATTGGAACGACGGCACATCGGTGCGCGGTGCTGGACTGATTGACGGTGTTTCGGTTCCCCGCGCGCAGCGTCTGGTCGGTGAATTCGTCGGAATTTCTGAGGGCCTGGACGTTGCTGGTTTCATCAACTCGGGACACGACGTGGTGACCAACCGTGAACCTCACATTCGCGAGATGCACGGGCTCAGCATTTCCACGGATGGGGTTGTCTTCCGAGGGATTCTGGGAACGCATTCTCACGGTGCTTACCTTCCCATGAACCCTGCAATCGCAGATCGGATCCTGGGAACCGCATTGGGCAGCGAACTCCCGGCGGGTGGGGAAAGACTGGCTCGCGCGACAGTCGCGGCCAATGAATCACGTCGTGCGATCCGGGACCGTATCTCGACGAACGGCTAGTTCGATACCCTGCGGGTGTGTGACGGTACCGAAGTGACAATTTCGTCCCCAATGGTTCCGGTCCATTCAGCCCATTCTTCGGCGGTGGGTCCGTCGTGTCCAAAAATCACGGCCGTTTCGCCGACTGTGACCGGTTCGCTACCCACCACAATTTCCATGTGGTGCGCCTCGACCTGAGCGACCTGGTGACGGACCCCGTTGATGGTCACACGGGCAACGCCCGATGGGACCTGGGGGATGCCATCCGCCCAACCGGCCGAGATCGTTGCCGATTCGCCGTGCACAGATTCGACGGATGCGGTGAGGGACATCACGGGTCGAAGACCTAACGCACGCCCATCGCGGTCATCAAAAGGTGAAATACCGTAGGCGGCAATTCCAATACGTACGAGAGAAAAACGACTTTCTGGCTCGCTAATTGCCGCGGAACTCGCCGCTAGATGTAAATATTCTGGTGTCAGTCCCGCTGTGTTAATTGCCGTTTCGACTGCACGAGTGAATATGGCACGGGCGGCAGCATCGGCTTCGGCACTAGTGTCGGCCAGATGTGACCACACACCGGCGACCGTAATCTGCCCCGCATCCTGCAGTGCGCGTGCTTCTGCACAAATCTGGTCCCAGTCGGCGACCGCGAACCCATTGCGATGCAGTCCGGTATCGACTTTGAGGTGCACCCGTGCGAGTCCGGGAGCTCGCGCCGCGGATTCGAGTTGTTCACGAGTAGATACCCCAATTTCCAGATTCGCGGCCACCGCCGCGGTGAAATCGGTCTGTACTCCATGGAGCCACACGAACAAAGGGACGGTGATTCCCGATGACCGTAATGCGAGCGCCGCTGGCACATCCAGTACGGCCAACCCATCGGCACCCGCCGAGACGGCCACGTCGGCGAGTTCGAGCATTCCGTGGCCATAGGCGTTGGCTTTGATTGCGACCCACACGCGTGCGGGTGACGCCGTGCGGATCAGCGATCTCACATTGTGACCAAAGGCTGCACGGTCAATATGGGCAAGTGCGCTCACGAGCGCCACCGCCGTTCGACTCGAACCCCTAAACGAGTGACGAGGCTCAGCGGTTCCCAGCCGGACGCGCGTGCCCACTCGTCGAGAGGGCAAAGGGAATCCCACAGCGTGACCGTTTCACCGATTCGGGGCGCGGCATCGGTTGCATCAAACACAACCTGGTCCATGGCAATCCGACCGACCTGGGGGCAGCTGATGCCCGAAATTGTGCCGTGGACTTGGTTCGAGCCCTTTCGAGGCAACCCGTCGGCGAACCCCATCGATGCGAGAGCGATTACGGAATTTCGCGCTGCGGTCCACGTGTATCCATACGACACGGAATCACCAGCAGGAATATGTTTTACTGCCACGATTTCGGCAACCGCCGTTGCCACGGGAATGCCGGACCCGATTCCGAAAATGCCCCGAGTTTCCTCAGAAATCGCGGCACGTGAGTCATCGTTGGTGAAAAATTGAGTAAACCCGAGCGACCTCGCAATTTCCGCCACCCAGTCGCTGCCATGCCCATACGCGTCGAGCCTCAGGTCCACGATCACATCCGTGCCGTGGGTAGCCGCTAGCGACTGAAGATTGTGAAGAAGAGCTCCCGAAGAAAATTCGACGGCCCGAATCGGAGAATTAGACACCGTGGTTGCCGCGCAGTCGCGACGTCTCGTCCAGCCATTCCAATGCTGTCGGTTGGAGGCGCGCCTTGACCTCGTCGGCGTGGTGGCCGCAAAACATCAGTTCACCGTGTGCGAGAGTCACGCGGACATAGGCTTGGGCTCCGCACGAGTCACATCGGTCCACGGCGGTGAGCTGCGGTACGAGTGTCTGCTGTGTGTCAGTGCTTACGTCTGTAGTCATAGGTTTGTCTCCTTGTGCCCCTCTATTTCACCACGGTCCACCGACATTCCCGTGCACATTGGTCGACAATTCGCGTTCGGCGAAATTATGGTTTCTGCGGAGAGCCTGAGCCAGAAACTCGGGTGATTTCAGTACCCTGAAACTTCACCGAAAGGTTTAGGTTTCGTGTCAACTTCTGATTATTCCGCCCGGCATCTCAGCGTCCTCGAAGGGCTTGAGGCTGTTCGCAAACGCCCCGGCATGTACATCGGCTCCACCGATGAACGCGGTCTCATGCACTGCATCTGGGAAATCATCGATAACTCCGTTGACGAGGTCTTGGCCGGTCACGGTTCACGAATCGGAATCATACTTCACGACGACGGATCCATCGAGGTTTCGGACACCGGTCGCGGCATCCCCGTCGATATCGAACCTCGTACTGGTTTGTCCGGCGTCGAGGTCGTGTTCACCAAATTGCACGCCGGTGGAAAGTTCGGGTCGGGTTCTTACACTGCGTCCGGCGGTCTGCACGGTGTGGGCGCCTCGGTCGTGAATGCATTGAGCGAACGACTTGACGTTTATGTTGACCGTGATGGCAAGACCCATGCGATGTCGTTCCACCGCGGTGAGCCCGGAAACTTTGCGGATACTGGTGCGCCGTCGCCTCGCAGTCCTTTTACCCCGTTCGTAGCCGAAAGCGAGCTCCGTATCGTCGGTAAAACCGGAAAAGGAGTAACTGGTACCCGGGTTCGTTGGTGGCCTGACCGCGAAATCTTTGGTGGAGCCGGCGACATTTCGTTGGAGCACCTGTTGACCCGTGCTCGTCAGACGGCGTTCCTCGTGAATGGATTGTCGCTCACTGTGGATGATCACCGTGGTAGCCGTCAGGATCACCACGAATTTGCCTTCGACGGCGGCATTTCGGAATTCACTGAATTTTTGGCGCCCGATGCGCCGTTGACATCTGTGTGGCGTTTGTCGGGTGAGGGAACTTTTGTTGAAACAGTTCCCGTGCTCAACGAGGACGGCCACATGGTCTCGACCGAGGTCGAGCGAACCTGTCATGTCGATATTGCCGTGCGCTGGGGAACCGGATACGACGTCGTCCAAAAATCGTTCGTCAACATCATCGCTACTCCCAAGGGTGGCACTCATATCGCGGGATTTGACCAAGCAATGGTCAAAGTCATTCGTGCTGAGGTGGACAAAAACTCTCGCAAGCTCAAAGCGGGAAATGACAAGTTGGAGAAGGACGACATCCTCAACGGCATGACCTCGGTCGTGACCGTGCGATTGGCGGAACCGCAGTTCGAGGGGCAGACAAAGGAAATTTTGGGCACCCCGGCGGTGCGCCAGGTCGTGTCCGCAGTAGTTCAGCGAGCGTTGGAAGAAAAGTTCTCGTCGACGAAGCGTGATGACAAGGCTCAGGCCGCCTTGGTGCTCGAAAAAGTTGTGGCGGAAATGAAGAGCCGAATTTCGGCTCGTGCG
>CALBMG010000027.1 GCA_937896185.1 uncultured Microbacteriaceae bacterium
GTTTGCCTCTGCTGCCGCGTTGACGGCGTCGACGAGGTTGAATCCAACAGCAATGGTCAGGTCGCAGTTTGCGTCGATCATGGCCTGGAGGTTGGGGCCGAAGTCATCGGGCGATGCCGACTCTGCATCCTGAATCTGAACACCGAGTTCGTCACGCGACTTCGTCAGTCCTTCGTACACCGATTGGTTGAACGACTTGTCGTTCCACGAACCTTCGTCCGAAACACCACAAGCAAGGTAGTCGAGCTGTTCAACAGCTGACTGGCTTGCGTCGGGGGCGGCGGCACAACCGGCGAGCACGAGGCTCGCGGCTCCTGCCAGTGCAAGCCCGGAAAGGGCGCGCTTTGTGATTTTCTTCACAGGGGATTTCCTCTCAATGGGGTGGCCCCGAAGCGACGGTTACCGCATCGTGAACCACCATTGTGTTCATCCTATTGAGCAGTCGGCCACGCGCAATCGGTATCGACACGGATTTCACAAAAACACACCCAAATCGTTACATTTCGGAAATCTCACGACGGATTTCGAAGTACACGTTTACAGGACGTCGTCAGCCCCGGTGCGTCTAATCGCTTCAACAATGCTCTTGACTCGCTGGGCGTTTGCGGCGTTGGTGACGAGCAACGCATCATCTGTGTCAACGATGACGATGTCCTTGACGCCGACAACTGAGATGAGTCGCTTGGACTGCGAAACCACAACACCGCTCGACCCTTCGTTCAACACTCGGGTGTTTTCACCCAGTGTTGCCAGGACGTTGGAACGACCCTGATTGTGCAGTCTCGCCAGTGCGGCGAAGTCGCCCACATCGTCCCACCGGAATTCACCCGGAACCACCGCGAGTCGACCGTGTTCCGCCGCCGGTTCCGCGATGAACATTTTTCGCACGCTGCTACTCCCGTTTGCGCTGGGGCTCCTGGCTCCGGTCTCACCCGCGCAGGACTCCCCGGCGGCCACGCCGCCGCCTGCGCAGCAGGCCGCCGCGGCTCCACCGCCACGGACGACGCAGGGATAACCTGCGAGGCTGAGGACGCAGACCGAATGACGGCACTCGTGTGTGGCAGGG
>CALBMG010000028.1 GCA_937896185.1 uncultured Microbacteriaceae bacterium
ACACTGACAAAACCCGCGCCAACATCACCACTGTTGAGCTGGTAAAGGAAACAAAAGGACACTTTCTCGTCGCAACAAACGGTGTTTCACTCGTCAAGGTGCCAGTGACAGGGGTTGACGATAACGAGGTGTGTGGCCCAATTCAGGCCAACGCATTCGAGACCGCGCGCAAGCTGGCGAGGAAAGCCAAGTCAGGCATTGCCGAAATCCGATGCGGGCGCGAGGTGCTCACGTTCGCGGACGGTTCGACGACGCCTCGTGTCAGTCATGGTGATACGAGGTTTCCCGACTACCAGCGAGTAATCCCTACCAATGACGACACTAGGGCGCTTGACGTGGCGCTTTGGGAGCACTCGAAAGACAGGAGCGGCCCCTACGTGCTCAAGCTGGGGCTCGACTCCGCGCTGCTCTCGGAAATCGTCAAGGCACAGGGGCGCAAGGGTGCCGTCGAGCTGACGATTACCATTGAGCCCCCGCACGTGGAAGAGAAGGACCGCTGCAACGTGCACGATCCAATCGTGCTCAAGTACCTTGATGGCGGGGTTGGCGTGGTGATGCCCGCTCGGGTTTGAGCTGTTGTGAGAATTTTCGACCGATAGCGTCACACCCACGGGTCGCGTCGTGGGGCGGTCTTGTAGTCCACCTGGCGAGACAAAGGAACGAACATGAGCGTCACTGAATCAGCCGTGAATAGCTATCTTGGAACCCTACTGTGGAGTGAGACTCTCTCGTCGTGTGATGACGAGGGCAACTCACGACCTCTCGTGATTCCCGTCGACTCACAGCTCGTGTGTGCTGGTGACAGCTTCGACGACGGCACACCGCTTGACGAAATCCTAGACTCCAGCGACCTCCCGAGACTCGCTCCCCACGTCATCGCGTCAGCTCGTGAAGACCTCGAAGGCTTCCAGTCCTATGTGGAAGAAACGCTCGGATTCGACCCGTTCGAGGTGTTCGACGAGCGACAGGTTGCACACGATTTTTGCCTGTCGCGCAACGGCCATGGTGCGGGATTCTTCGACGGCGATTACACGCTTCGCCATGAGGACCTCTCAGAGGCCGGTCAGGTGTTGGCCGACATTGCAGAGGACGCGGGCCGAGACGCACTCAACGTCAATGATGCGTTGCAGGACGCGGCTCAGACGTTCGGAACCCACGGGTTGCAGGTGTGGGTCGAGGATGGTGCCGACGAAATCAGCGTCGACGAGCACAACTGACCGCAAGCGTCACGCCCACGGGTCGCGTCGTGGGGCGGTTCTGTAGCCCACCAGGAGAGCACAAATGCAAGACATGGAAACTTCTGACAGAATTTTGCAGTCAGTCATTGGTCGTCGCGTCACGAGT
>CALBMG010000029.1 GCA_937896185.1 uncultured Microbacteriaceae bacterium
ATACCACGCGCAGCTGCGGTGTACACGTACGAGGGGAACGTGTTGATGGCGCCGCGGTTGAAGTTCGTGATGATGAAGTCATCGAACGACAACGCAAACGACAGCAACGCAGCGGCAACGATACCCGGCAACAGCAGTGGGAAGGTGATGCGCCACCACACCTGCGATGGCGAGGCATACAGGTCGCGACCAGCCTCCTCCAGCTTCGGGTCGAGGCTCGCCACACGTGCACGCACGGTCACAACCACGAAAGAGATGCAGAACATGATGTGCGCGAGAATCACGGTAACCATGCCCTTGGGCGTACCCGCGGTGAGGAACTGTGCGGCAAGGCCGGCACCCAACACAACTTCGGGGGTTGCCATCGGCATGAACAGCAGAAGTGTCATCGCTGAACGGAACTTGAATCGGTAACGCACCAGAGCGATCGAGATTGCGGTACCCAACACCGTTGCAACGAGCGTCGAAACCGTCGCGATGAGGACCGAGTTACCGAAGGCCTCACAGACTCCCTGCGCTTCACACACAGTGAGCCAGTTATCGAACGTGAAACCGTTCCAGATGATGTTAGAACGCTTTGAATCGTTGAACGAGAATGCGACCGTGTACATGATCGGGACGAGCAGGTACACCAGCGCCAGTACGGCATAGGTCGGCAGCAGCCACTTTCCAAGTTTCACAGCAGGTCCTCCGTTCCGCTCTTCTTCACATAGGCCGAGACCAGCACCAGGATGACGGACATCAGGATGAGACTCAGCGACGCAGCGTGCGGGAAGTTTTGCAATACCAGGAAGTTGGATTCGATGACGTTACCGATCATCGCCGTCGAGGTGGAACCCAAGAAGTTCGCGCTCGCATTAACGTAATCACCCGCGGCGGGGATAAACGTCAGCAATGTGCCCGAGATGATGCCGGGCATCGTCAACGGCACGGTCACCTTAATGAACGTCGTGAACGGGTTGGCATACAGGTCGCTTCCCGCCTCGATGAGCCGCAGGTCAAGTCGCTCCAACGTCGTGTACAACGGCAACGTCATGAACGGAATGAAGTTGTAGGCCAAACCGAAAATAACCGAAATCGCGGTTCCCGTGATGTGTGCATCATCGGGCAGCAACTGCAAGGTCTTCATCGTGGCAATAACGAAACCCTCGTCCGCCAAAATCTGCTTCCACGCCAGCGTACGCAGCAGGAACGAGATGAAGAACGGTGCAATTACCAAGACCAACGCCAGCGACTGCAAGAGCGGGTATCGGCGCAATTTCACACCGATGAAATAGGCCAACGGGTAGCCAATAATCAGGGCAATAACGGTTGCCGTTGCGGCGTAAAGGAACGAACGCAGGGTGTGCTCCCCGTACATTCCGAGAACCTCGGTGTAGTTTTCCCAGCGGAATGCGTTCTGATATTCACCGATAAATCCACCGGGCACCATTTCCTGGAAGCTCGTCATTACCAGGCTAAACAGCGGCACGATGAAGAAGAGCACGAGGTAGAGGATGCCGGGAAGTAACAACAGCCATGCGATGCGGCTGCTGCGCTGTGCCGGCGCATCAGTGGTGATACCACTGGGGCCGTGTGAGAAAGCTCCGATTGCCATGGTGCGGCCTACTTGACGGTTGCAGCGAGTGCGCGAGTCGAAAGGTCGTTCTCGTCGAAGGTTTCCTCAACGGGAATGCCGAATGCGTGATCGACCGACCACGACAGCCACACCTGCTCTCCAACCCCCACGATGTCTCCGTCGTTCTGTTCGAACACGGTGATGTCACCGAGCACGGGAACCTGAACGACGTACTGGGTCGACACACCGGCGAACGACGTGTCGCTGACGGTACCGGGGCCCACGATTTGACGTCCGGCTGCGGCCTTGGGGGCCTCGCGGTGAATTTCGAGCTTTTCGGGTCGCACACCGACGGTGATTGCCCCCGCTGAAATCTGCGAACGAGAGGAGGGCACCAGCAGGTTTTCCGAGCCAACGGCGACGGTCAACGTGCCATCATTCTGGCCGGTGACAACACCATCAAACAGGTTCGACTGGCCGAGGAAGGTGGCAACGAAACGGGTGAACGGAAGTTCGTACAGTTCGGCGGGAGCACCCATCTGCTCGATCTTGCCCTTGTTCATGACCGCAACAGTGTCGGCCATGGTCATGGCCTCTTCCTGGTCGTGGGTTACGTGAAGGAAGGTGAGGCCGACCTCGGACTGAATGGCCTTGAGCTCGAGCTGCATCTGGCGACGCAGCTTGAGGTCGAGCGCACCGAGAGGCTCGTCCAGCAGCAACAGTGCGGGTCGGTTGACGACAGCACGGGCCAGAGCAACACGCTGCTGCTGACCACCGGAGAGCTGCTGCGGCTTGCGCTGAGCCAAGTGGCCCAGTTCGACCAGTTCCAGTGCTTCGGTGGCGAGCTTGATGGGGTCGGCAATCTTGCGACGCTTCAAACCGAATGCCACGTTTTCGAGGATCGTCATGTGCGGGAACAGTGCATACGACTGGAACACCGTGTTTACGGGACGCTGATATGCCTTCGTTGCGGTGATGTCCTTGCCGCCCACGAGAATGGTGCCAGCGGAGGGCTCCTCGAGTCCCGCGATGAGTCGCAGAGTGGTGGTCTTGCCACAACCCGACGGCCCCAACAGCGCAAAGAATGAGCCAGCAGGAATTGTCAGACTCAGGTCGTCCACGGCGGTAAAGCCGGGGTAACGCTTCGAGACATTGACGAGTTCGAGGTCAGCGCCAGACTGCGCAAAACCACGGCCTGATACTTCAGCTACCACGGTGATTCTCCTGAAAAAATGTTCGATTAACCGAGCAGAACAGACTGGAAGGCAGCCTGGAACTCGTTGTCCTCAGCGTCGGTCAGCGTGCGGAACACGTGCACCTGCTTCAGCGTTTCTTCCTGCGGGAAGATCAACTGGTTGTTGGCGAGTTCGGGGTCAATCTTGATGGCTTCTTCGTATGCGCCCTTCACGGGGGTCACGTAGTTCACCCATGCTGCAACCTCTGCGGCAATCGCGGGGTCGTAGTACCAGTTGATGAGCTTTTCCGCGTTGGTCTTGCGGGGGCTGCCGATGGGGATGATGAACGTGTCGTTCCAGAAGGTTCCACCGGACTCGGGCAAAACAAACTTCCACTTCTCGTAGCCGGCTTCGTAGTTCAAGAGCGTGATGTCACCCGACCACGCGATTGCAGCGAGAGCGTCTTCACTGACGAGGTCTTCGGTGTACGAGTTGCCCTTGACGTTACGGATCTGTCCGTCGGTGACCTGCTTCTCGAGGACGTCCAGTGACGCATAGAAGTCTTCCGAGGTGAACTTAGTGATGTCGGCACCTTGTGCGCGCATGATGCAACCAAGGGTGTCGCGCATTTCCGACAGAACCGTGACGCGGCCCTTGAGGTCAGCAGACCATAGGTCGTCGATGTTCTTCAACCCACCGGGAAGCTTTTCGGTGTTGTAGGCGATACCCGCGAAACCACCCTGCCAGGGCAGCGACTGCTGACGACCGGGATCGAAGTCGGGGTTTGCGAGTGTTTCCACGAGGTTGGCGTGGTTGGGGATGTTGTCCAGGTTGAACTTCTGGGTGTAGCCACGACGAATCAGTCGCGAGACCATCCACTCGGTGAGGCACACCGTGTCGGCTCCGACATCCTGGCCCAGAGCCAGCTGGTCCTTCACCTTGGCGAAGTACGAGTTGTTGTCGTCCACGTCAACGAGGTACTCGGCCTTGATGCCCGTAGCAGCCACAAATGCGTCGAGCGAGGGGTGGTTTCCTGCGTCGTCCTCGTCGAGGTAGAACGGCCAGTTCGCCCACTTCACTGTGGGGTCGTCTGCGGAGATGTCCGCTGCGGGGGTCAGAGCGGTGTCGCCCGAAGCACATGCGGCCAAAGACAGGACCGATGCGGTACCGACAGCTCCACCGAGGAGTGCGCGACGAGACATTGCTGCCGAACGTGCGTGTTGAACCAGTTCGCGAACGATCGGGTCTGCGGGAAGATTACGGTTCATTGCCTGAGCTCCTACTGTCGGGGACATCATTGTCACGCATTCGCGTATGTAGATAATTGCACATTCAGCGCAATTCTGAAACACAAAACCGCGATTTTTACAAGATTGTCACAATCAAGAAACTGATTTCGAAGCATTCGGGCGATTTCGTTGCGAATTCCATGGCGTTTCGGGATAATTACCGAGGCGCTGCTTTCTGGCAGAACCACCGTTTACTCACAGGAGAGATACCCATGCGGATCGCAATCCCCGCTGAAATCAAGAACAACGAATTTCGCGTTGCCATCACCCCTGCAGGCGTCAAGGACCTGACCCTCGCAGGCCACGAGGTGTACATCCAGACCGGCGCTGGTCTGGGAAGCGGCATTACCGATGCCGAGTACACCGCACAGGGTGCAACCATTCTGGGCGACGCCAAGTCGACCTGGGACATTGCCGAACTGCTGCTCAAGGTCAAGGAACCCATCGAGAGCGAATACCAGCACTTCCGTGAGGGACTTGTGTTGTTCACCTACCTGCACCTCGCTGCAGAGCCCGAGCTGACCCACGCGCTGTTGAAGTCAAAGGTGACCGCAATCGCGTACGAAACCGTTCAGCTTCCTAACCGCGCGCTCCCCCTGCTCGCCCCTATGAGCGAGGTAGCCGGCCGCCTCTCGGCAATCGTCGGCGCAAACGCCATGCTGCGCCCCAACGGCGGCAAGGGACTTCTGGTTCCCGGTGTTCCCGGAACTCACCCCGCAAACGTTGTAGTTCTCGGTGGCGGTGTCGCTGGCACGAGCGCAGTGCAGGTTGCTGTCGGACTCGGCGCAGACGTCACCGTTCTTGACACCAATATCCAGCGCTTGCGCGAACTCGACGCACTGTACTCGGGCCGCATCAAGACGATCGCGTCGAACGCGTACGAAATCGAAAAGGCAGCCGTTCAGGCTGACCTGCTCATCGGTTCGGTGTTGATTCCCGGCGCCAAGGCTCCCAAGCTCATCACCAATGACATTGTCAGCCGCATGAAGCCCGGCAGCGTGCTCGTGGACATCGCTGTCGACCAGGGCGGTTGCTTCGAGGACACGCACGCAACCACGCACTCGGACCCCACCTTCACGGTGCACAACTCGGTGTTCTACTGTGTGGCCAACATGCCTGGCGCTGTCCCCGCAACTTCGACCCACGCCTTGACCAACGCCACCGCACCTTACGTGCGCGCGCTGGCATCGAAGGGCTGGAAGGCTGCACTGTCCGATGACGCTTCGCTCGCACTGGGCCTCAACACCCACGATGGTCTGCTGACCAACGCAGCCGTCGGTGCGGCAAATGGCATCGACTCGGTCAGCGTGGAGAGCGTTCTGTAATACTCTTCGGATTCCCGACGGTCGGCGGCTCACTCCATTGGGGTGGGCCGCCGATCTGCATATCCGGCCACCGATTGGCGATAGCCCGAAGCACGTCCGCATCCACTCGTCGTATCGCACCGAGGCGGGCTACGCCATCGGCCGCCCGAACCAGCGCTTGCCCCACCGATGGCCGGCGAGCCGACGGCTCACCCAGCACAAACGCTTCGTCGAAGGAACTGTTCATGGGAGCCACCACTCGTGTCGTGATATTTGCGCTGATCGCGTCTCGGATCACGCCCGCCGGATTTTGTGTACCCAACAGCAGTCGTATCCCCAGAGACCTGCCCCGACGTGCAATATCGGTGATGATTTCCGAGGCGCCACGGAGTGACAGGAAGGTCTGGAATTCGTCAATCATCACGAGCAGCGTGTGGGGGTTTTCAGAGTCCGACATTGATTCCACACCCTGCGTGTCCAACAGCCTTTCTCGCCGAATGATTTCGCCGGGCAACTGTGACAGCAACGCCTCGGCGGCGTCAGCATCCATGTCGGTTCCGACTCCCACGAGGTGTGGCAAGTTTTCGAGTCGACGCGCCGTGGCACCTCCCTTGAAGTCAAACGCCATCACGGACAACTGCCGCGGCGAATTCATCTGCGCGAGCGCCGCAACCACCGCAATCAGAATTTCGCTTTTTCCGCTGCCCGTTCGACCGGCGACGAGTGCGTGCGGGTCCAGCTGGGACAGCGGGACATGTATTTCACCACGCTCATCGAACCCAATTCCCGGTTTTTCGCCGGGCCGAATAGCCCACTGCACTTCGAGGCTTTCGTCGGATTGTCGGCATCGCGCCAGGAAGCGGTCCGATATTTGGCTGTCGAGCACGTCTGCCACGACACTGCGCGGGTAGGCCAGCGCACCCGCCGTGCTGACCGAAACTATTCGACCGTTCTGACAGCGGATCACGAGGGGTGTCGTTGTGTTGCGAGATCTGAAATTCGCGTCCGAGTGCACCCGCTCAACCCATACGTCACTGGACCAATCGAAACGGGTGGGACCCTCCTGCGCTCCGTTGCTCTCCGCGGCTACCCCCAGCTGGGCTGTGAGACCACACACCGCCGTGAGAAAAACAGAAAGCGAGGCAGCGCAGTCCCCCATCACGACCACTCCACCTCGCAGGTCTTCGCACCAGGGCATCCAGCCGTGAAGCCCAGGGTCCCAGACCCTCCCCAATCGCACCGTTGTGTTCCCCGCCATTGATGGCCGCCACAATTCATCGGTCTCGCACGCCGAAATACGGGGATGCTGTCTCTCGGCTTCGGAAATGGTGCGTTGTGCTTCGCCATGATGCACTGATGCGACCCGCACCAACTCCCGTCGATATTCGGATTCCGCACTAGCGTGATCTCGCCGCGACTGGCGCCGCGCCTCCCACCACACCGCTGTCGCCATCAACGGTCCAGCCGCAGCACCCACCATCGCGAACGGGGACCTCAGCACCACGGCGAGGGTAACGGATACGGCAACGGGGATTACAACACCCCACCAGGGGAATCGTCGTGGCTGCTGATGTCGGGGAACTGGTGGCAACGACATCATGCGCACTGCCCCTGGGGCACAATTTCCATTCCGACAGTGCACCATCACGCACCACATCCGGTCAGTGACTCACCACGGACTGTGTACAAAAAACCGCGGGGCGACACTGTGAACAGTGCCACCCCGCGGTGTGAAAATCGAACGAACTTACTCGCCGATGTACGACATCACGTGCTTGATGCGCGTGTAGTCCTCGAAACCATAGGCCGAGAGGTCCTTGCCATAACCCGAGTGCTTGAAACCACCGTGAGGCATTTCGGCAACAATCGGAATGTGGGTATTAATCCACACGGCACCGAAATCGAGATGCTTTGCGAAACGCATCGCACGGCCGTGGTCCTTGGTCCACACGGACGAAGCCAGACCGTAGTCGACATCGTTTGCCCACTCGAGGGCCTGGGCCTCGTTCGAGAACTTCTGGACAGTAATAACCGGTCCAAAAATTTCGTTCTGAATGACCCAGTCGGTTTGCTGCAAGCCCGACACAAGGGTCGGCTGGATGAAGTATCCGCGATCTCCCTGGCGAGCGCCACCGATTTCGATATTCGCGTTGTTGGGTAGGTCGTTGAGGATTCCCAAAACCCGGTCGAACTGGTTGATGTTGTTCACAGCGCCAAACAGCACGTCTTCGTTGGGCATACCCGTTGCAACATTGTCACGAATGTAGGCCTTCATTGCTGCCACGAATTCGTCGTGAATGTTTTCGTGAACGAGAACACGGGTCGCTGCGGTGCAGTCCTGACCGGCGTTGAAGTAACCGGCGACAGCGATGCCTTCGATGGCGCGCTCGATGTCGGCGTCGTCGAACACGATAACGGGGGCCTTGCCGCCGAGCTCAAGGTGAACGCGCTTCACATCGAACGATGCGCTGCGAGCGACCTCCATACCAGCACGAACTGAGCCGGTGATCGAGACCATCTGGGGAATCTTGTGTTCTGTCATGGCAGCGCCGGTGGTGCGGTCGCCGACGACGACGTTGACAACACCCTTGGGCAGGAACTGCTGGCACACCTCGGCGAGCAACAGAGTTGACTGAGGTGTGGTGTCGGAAGGCTTCAGGACAGTGGTGTTACCGGCTGCGATCGCGGGTGCGAACTTCCAGAAAGCCATCATGAGGGGGTAGTTCCAGGGCGTTACCTGTCCGACGACACCGATGGGTTCGCGGCGGATGCTCGAGGTGTGGTCCTTCATGTATTCGCCTGTGGCGCGGCCTTCGAGGTTACGGGCTGCACCGGCAAAGAAACGCAGCTGGTCGACACCGACAAGAATTTCTTCGCTGACGACGAAGGCTTCGGGCTTACCGGTGTCTTCGATTTCGAGAGCGGCGAAATCATCTGCACGCTTTTCGATTTCGTCGGCAATTCGCCACAGTGCGAGCTGACGTTCCGAGGGAGTGGTTTCACCCCAATCTGCGAATGCAGTGTTGGCGGCTTGGTAGGCAGCGTCAACATCGGCGGCGGTGGATACGGGTGATTGCGCGTAGACATCGCCGGTGGCGGGGTTGATCACAGGGTGGGTGGCCCCTGTGTCGGCGTCACACCATTGGCCGTCGATGAACGCTTGTGTTTTGATCAGAGTTGGGTCTTGCAACTGAATCATGTC